>JAEZWL010000193.1 GCA_023420245.1 Bacillota bacterium
GTAACAGTAGCCGCGAAACAAGAAAACAAGAGCAGCTCCGGCAGCAGCACCACTCCTCCCGTTCAGCCAAAGAACCAAACCGAAACCAAGGTTGATTCGACAGGCAATACGGCAACCGTAACCACAAAGCCGGAAAGGGTAATCACGAACGGAAACACCGCAAGCATCGAGGCAGTCATTCCAAGCGTGGTATTGGATAATACGCAGTCTCCGACAGCGGGAAGTACTGTGGATACAGGCAAGAAAGCAGCGGTAATGATCCAGCTGCCATCTGTGGAAATTAAGCAGCAGCTTGTCGCAAAGAACAATGTAGAGCTGACGGTGACCGTGCCCTCCGAAGCCGTGCAAAAAACCAACCCGAATCTGGCGGTGACAATCAGCGCGGATAAAGGAATTCTTGAGGCGGCAAAAACCAGCCTGTCTGATGTCACGATCAAAATCAAGGATGCGGATACCCAGCAGCTCGCCTACAGCTGGACCTTCAAGGGTGCGGATCTTGCCAAATCCACCGTACCGGTAACGGATGTCAATATCGCGATGAGCGTGCGCCTCACAACAGAAGTTTCAAAGGTGAACGCAATTACGCCGGATAAGAAGGGTCTTGTGCTTTCCTTCAACCACAGCGGCGTGCTGCCGTCCGTGGCAAGTGTAAAAATCTCCGCGCTGGAAAAAGGCTTCAAACCGGGTCAAATGTTGTATTTCTATTACTTTAACCCGGTCACAAAGCAAATCGAGCCGCAGAGTGAAGACCCGTACGTAGTTGACGTCGAAGGAAACGTCACAGTCCCGATCAATCACTGCTCTGATTATGTACTCTTGCCGAATGCGGTTCGCGCGCTGGTGCTGGATACCCTCACCTACACGATGCCGCAGAATGGCAAATACGAAATTGGGGTAACGCTGACCGGAGCGGCCGGTCAAACCGTTCAGGCGTATTCCTCAACCAATGGGATCGCCAAGGTGGAACGGCTGAAAAACGGGAATTACAGGGTAACCGCCTTGAAGCCCGGCTTGACCTACATCATGTTTGACGTATACGACAGCAAGAATAAAAAGATCATCAAATCCCACGCGTCCGTAAGGCTCACGGTGAAAAAGGGAACCGTTCCGAGCGGGAACTCCACCAGGCAGGTCGCGGTGTTCTAAGGAATAAGGAAAGGCAGCAGGCATCAATGCCCGCTGCCTTTTTTGTGCCGTTGCTTCACAAGCGGCATTTGTCACAGTGAAGATAAGGAGGGTTACCCCAATAAATTTACCTGTTGCCGCTGGAATGTAACCGGATGGCAAACAGCTCTTTCAAATTTGTGAAAAGTCGGTATAATAATGGTAGTAGGGGGGCGACAGGGTGAAGATACGCATTGAACTGGTCAGTGACATTGAGGAGGACGAGGTAGTAATCCGATGCGGCCGCGTGGATGACACCATCCAGAGAATTCAGCAGTATCTCTTGGAACAGACCTCCAAAACCAGTCAGATTACCTTCTATAAGCAAAATCAGGAATTTTATATTCCCTTGAACGAAGTCCTGTTCTTTGAAACTGAGGGAGAACACATTTACGCCCATACGGTTTCCGACTTCTATCTGATCAAATTCCGCCTGTACGAATTGGAGCAGATGCTGCCAAGAAGCTTCATTCGCGCGGCGAAATCCACCATTGTCAATATTATGCAGGTGTACTCCATAACGCGTAACCTCACCGCTTCCAGTCTCATCCGGTTTAACAACAGTCACAAACAGGTGTATGTCTCGCGGTACTATTATCAGGAACTGCGGCAGCGCCTCAATGAAAGGAGCAGCTATGAAAAATAAGAATTGGTTCTGGGGAATCTTCTTTTTACTTTCGGCTATTTTTGTTATTGGGAGCCAAACGGGCTTCTTCGGTAGGATTGGCGTACTTACTTTGGTAGCAACAATCCTGCTTGCTGCGTTGATTGTCAGCAGCATTATAGATCGCAATTTTTTCGGTGTTTTTATCTCTTTGGCCTTCCTTTACCTAATATATCAGCAGCCGCTGCATCTAATCGCAATTTCAGTGTGGCTTCTGTTCGTGGCGGCAATTCTGGCGAGCATCGGTTTCAGCTGTATTTTTAATGTTCACGGCTTTGATCACCGCAATTGGCACGGCAAGGATGGAACAGGGATTCAGTCCACTGAGAATATTGATGATAATAATCCTAGCGCGCGGTTGTCGTTTGGCTCTACCTGCAAATATCTTCACGCCACCAGCCTGCAAACCGGTCATTTTTCCACCTCCTTCGGTGAAATGTCCCTTTATTTCGACCAGACGCAGCTAAGCCCACAGGGAGCGGAGATTTATCTGGAATGCAGCTTTGGCTCGATTAAGCTGTATCTTCCCCGTAATTGGCGGGTAAAAAACAATATACAGGTAAGCCTTGCAGACGTGAAAGAGGATATCCGGCGAAATCAGCCGGATGAGAATGCTCCGCTGGTTTCCTTAATCGGAAACGTTTCCTTTGGAGATATAGAAATTTATTATATCTGATAAGACAGGAAAATGCGCCTTGAAACGGCTTGTGAAAGCCCGATCAAAGCGCATTTTTTATGAAATATTTTTTATAGAGGCTATTTTGCATCAGGCTCTATATGCAGGCAAAGCTCTGGGCTACCTGTTCGATTTTAATTGAAAAACAAGAGGGGGAGGCTTTGCTTTTTTACTCAACGCGAAAGCCTTTTTCAGGATTTTGACTTTATCCTGTTTTTATAATACCAATATCCCAGTGCTAAGAAAAGGATGGCAAACAGAACGGTGACAACGATGGTATACGTGTTCAAATAACCGACGGCGATCTCCCAGGAATCCCCGAGAAAAGCGCCCGCAAAAACAAGCACCGTATTCCAGATCATCGTTCCCACTGTCGTGAGTACCAAGAAAATCCCCAGGTTCATACGCGACATTCCTGCCGGAACAGAAATCAGGCTGCGGATAATCGGAATAAAGCGGCAAAAGAAAACCGTAAGCTTGCCGTGGCGTTCAAACCAGTGCTCCGCTTTTTTAAAATCCTCTTTTTTTAAGCGGAGGATTTTACCCACCCTGCTGTCGATCAGGCGGTTCAGCCGCCGCGGATTCAGCCATCTGCCAACGCAGTAAAGAACGATTGCGCCGATAACCGAGCCAATGGTGGAAGCCAGAATCACGCCCCAGACCGTCATATTTGACATCGTTGTCATAAATCCGCCGAAGGACAGGATTACTTCGGAGGGAATGGGCGGAAATATGTTTTCAACCGCGATCAACAGTGCGATTGCAAGATATCCAAACTGATTCATTATGCTGATAATCCATTCTTGCATGAAAACCTCACATCAATTATGTTTATATTATGCGCGGGGAATGCGGTATCCGCCGGAGCAAGGCAGCTTCGATGGATAGTCGGCGATATCTTCATTAGTTTGTGCATACAGAAAGCATTCCAACCGTTTGAATTCTTAAAATCTTAATTTAGAAGCGCATAACAAATTAATTATACTATAGGATTGTAAGAAATGATAGCAGTGATATAAAGAAATAAAGAACAAACTCTGTGTTTGTCAATGATATGAACCAAGGGAAGCGGCAAGAAGTTGAAGAGGACTTTTCCAGCCGAGGGTACGCATGGCCTTGTTGTTGCTCCAAGATAGATGAGATTTCAGTTTTTGGTTAAGCT
>JAEZWL010000200.1 GCA_023420245.1 Bacillota bacterium
CATTGTTCATTTATTATAGGAGTGATTTGGTTTGGCTGAAAAAAGGGATTACTATGAGGTTATGGGCGTGCCGAAAAATGCCACCGATGACGAAATTAAAAAAGCTTACCGAAAGCTGGCAAAAAAATACCACCCGGATTTAAACCCGGGCGACAAAACCGCCGAGGCTAAGTTCAAGGAAGTCAACGAGGCTTATGAGGTGTTATCCGATAAGGATAAGAAAGCACGCTATGATCAGTTCGGCCACGCCGGCGTAGACCCGAACTTTGGCGGCGGCGCCGCCGGAGGAAGCCCGTTCACGGGCGATATTGATCTGGGCGATATATTCAACAGCTTTTTCGGCGGCTTTGGCGGCGCGCGCTCTGCGAACCCAAACGCACCCCGCCGCGGCAGCGATACCGAGTCGGTGGTAAACATAAGCTTTGAAGAAGCGGCGAAGGGCTGTTCCAAAACCATTTCATACGATAAAATTGAATCCTGCTCCGATTGCGGCGGCAGCGGCGCGGAAAAGGGAACCTCCGCCAAAACCTGCCCCAACTGTAGCGGTACCGGGCAAGTGCGGATTAACCAGCGTACCCCGTTCGGTGTGGTGCAAACCAGCCGGAGCTGCGACCGCTGCGGAGGCTCGGGAAAGGTCATTGATTCCCCTTGCAAGAGCTGCGGCGGTTCCGGACGAGTACGCAGACAAAAAACCATTGAGATTAACATTCCCGCCGGAATCGACAACGAGCAGGTGCTCAACGTCAGCGGACAGGGCAACGCGGGCAGCAACGGCGGCCCGAGCGGCGACCTCCATGTTTTTGTGAATGTGCGCCCGCATCCGATTTTCGAGCGGCGCGGCAATGATATCTGGTGTGAAATGCCCATTACCTTTACGCAGGCAACGCTCGGCGCGGAAGTGGTCGTACCGACCATCGACGGGCGTGTCAGCTACCAGGTGCACGAGGGCACCCAGCCGGGCGACGTGTTTAAGCTGAAGGGAAAGGGAATCCCCAATCTCGGCGGCAGGGGACGCGGCGACCAGTTTGTCCAAATCACCATCGAGGTGCCAAAAAACCTTTCGGCACGGCAGAAGGAAATCCTTCAGGAATTCGACAGCGTCGCCGACGAGAAGAACTACCAGAAGCGCAAAAATTTCTTCGACAAAATCAAGAACATGTTCGGGGAATGATTTTATTCCAGTACTCTGTAACCTCTAAAACGATAAAATAGACTGCCAATATTCATCTGGATTGGGTGTTACAGAGTACTAGACACAGGGTTATTGTGAATCGCCAGCTTTGTGTCGCAAACGCTTTTGAACAGCTGCTCCAGGAGCACACCCTCAAATTTCTCGCTTACATTGGGATTCGGGCATTATCCCGCAGAGTGTTGATAGAAACAGCTCCCTTATTTACGGCATGAGGCAGTAAATAAGAGAGCTGTTTTTATTATCTGTCATTTCCCCAGTGACCAGATGCTTTAAGGAAACTTCCTTGAATTTTGCATGCGGGTTGTACGCAATGCCGTCAGCGCTGACGGTTCCTTCCGTTGTGATGATTGCTCCGTTTTCAAAAAGACTGCCGATTTCCATTTTCTTACCTCCAAATTGATTTATCCTAATGATAACAGGGAGCAAAAGAAAAGGATTGTAAGAAATTGCTGTATTCCTGCAAAAAAGCAGGCAGTTCAAAGTCGGCTTTAAGTTTACCTAATTGTATTTATTAATTTACTCTCTCTTATTTTCATATTCTTATTATATTCGTTTTTTAGTAGTTCAACAATCGTTCGATTGCCCTCGGTAATTTTAGGACTTAGCGTTATCTGCATTTTTAAAAAGCTACTATCATCTATCATTAGAAAGTAATTTCTAAACGGAAGAGTATAATTGTTATCACGGAATCTATTTAATGCTGTTTGTAAAACATTGTTACTTTTAATCTCATTTATGCTAACGGGGTTAAAAAACAGTATGTATCGCCACTCATTCTGAAAGTCCCA
Organism: Bacillota bacterium; assembly: GCA_023420245.1. GTDB lineage: Bacteria > Bacillota > Clostridia > Oscillospirales > Acutalibacteraceae > DATAML01. Next base: position 1,981 of record JAEZWL010000200.1, read on the forward strand.
ATATTGATTTTTATGATGCCCCAGTTGAGTAAGATTAATTGCAATTCTATCTGTAATTAATTGCTTAACAGCTGGTTTCAACTCTTCTGATTTTTTGGTATATGAAACATTCCAAAGTAAACTTTTTTTATTAAACTGCGGTACTATATAATACGGTTTGCTTACTTCTTCAATTGGAATTATAAGTTTTACCTTTGGTGTATCTATTGGAAGGACCATAGGATTACATTTAATATATTCTTCAGTATCGTAAATATATTCTTTGAAAGGACATACTGGAAGCTTTATCCTAACGCCACAGTATAAATCAGAATATATCTTCCACATGGGTATACTCTCTTTATTAGCTCTAGTCCATGAACTGATAAAAACATACTTTGCAAAATTTTCTGTATCTTCGGCTTCTTCCTCTTGCTTATCGTCTAAAGCAGTCAAAGGACTAAACATTATTCTCTGTTTCTTTAAAATTAGAGCTAGCTTCTCAACAGTAGTATAATGATATAAAAATTTTGGTTCGCTAAGCATTATATCGCCCCAATTGCTATAAGGGCTTCACAATGTTCGCAATGTGAAGCCCTTATACTTGTTATTTTTTATTCTTCCTTGCCGCAGCATTTTTTGTATTTCTTGCCGCTGCCGCAGGGGCAGGGGTCGTTGCGCCCCGGCTTTTTGCCTTTGCGCACGGTGTGCGGCGTATCGGTACCATCGCCGCTGGTCGCGGTCGGCTTTGCCACCTGCTCGCGCTTCGGCTCCTCCTCGGTGCGAATCTGCACCGTAAGCATCATGCGGGCGGTATTCTCGCGAATGGTCGCGATCATGGCGTCGAACATCTCGAAGCCCTCGAGACGGTATTCAACGACCGGGTCATGCTGCCCGTAGGCGCGCAGGCGGATGCCCTTCTGGAGCTCCTCCATCGCGTCGATGTGATCCATCCACTCGGAGTCAACGTTTTTCAGCAGGACAACACGCTCCAGCTCGCGGGCGATTTCCTCGCCGAACTGCGCCTCGCGCGCTTCATAAAGCGCGTGCGCCTTCTTGATTAGCTCATCCCTGACAAAATCAGGCTCGAGCTGTTCCTGCTCATCCTTGGAATAAACCAGATCATCCGGTGCAAGAAGCCAGCCCATGTAATGGTCGCGAAGCCCCTTGAGGTTCCAGTCGTCGTGCAGCGCGTTTTCCGGCAGGTACTGCTTGACCTGAGCGTCAATTGCCTGCTCGATCATCTTCATAATCTGGTCGCGGATATTTTCACCGTTCAGCACCTGGTCGCGCTGACCGTACATAATTTCACGCTGACGGCTCATAACGTCGTCGAATTGCAGCACGTTTTTGCGGATACCGAAGTTGCGTCCCTCAATCTTGCGCTGCGCGCCCTCAATCGTATTGGAGAGCATCTTATTCTCGATGGGGGTATTCTCGTCCACGTTCAGGCGTTCCATCAGGTTGGTAATCCGTTCGCCGCCGAACAGACGCATCAGGTCGTCCTCCAGCGAGATATAGAACCGGCTCATACCGGGGTCGCCCTGACGACCGGAACGTCCGCGCAGCTGGTTATCGATCCGGCGGGATTCGTGGCGTTCCGTACCGATGATAAATAGACCGCCGGCTTCCTTTACTTCTTCTGCTTCCCGTTTAATTTGCTGTTTGTATTTTTCATCCAGCTCCGCAAAGGTCTTGCGGGCATTCAGAATTTCTTCGTCCGTAGTTTCGGAATACGCGGTGGATTCCCCGATCAGTTCTTCTGTAAACTGCATCCGGCGCATTTCGGATTTCGCCATATACTCGCTGTTACCGCCGAGCACGATATCGGTTCCGCGTCCCGCCATGTTGGTCGCGATGGTAACCGCGCCCTTGTGACCGGCCTGCGCGACAATCTCCGCTTCTTTTTCGTGGTACTTCGCGTTCAGCACCTCGTGCTTCACGCCGCGGCGGTGCAGCAGCGCGCTGAGCTGCTCGGATTTTTCTATCGAAATGGTGCCGACCAGAACCGGCTGCCCCTTTTCGTGGTGCTCAATGATATCGTCGATGACCGCGTTGAATTTCGCCTTTTCGGTTTTATATACCACATCCGGCATATCCATGCGGACCATTGGCTTGTTGGTTGGAATTTCGATGACGTCGAGCTTGTAGATTTCGCGGAATTCCGCTTCTTCGGTCATCGCGGTACCGGTCATACCGGAAAGCTTGGCGTAAAGACGGAAATAGTTCTGGAAGGTTATGGTAGCGAGCGTTTTGCTCTCGTGCGCGACCTTCACGCCCTCTTTGGCCTCGATTGCCTGATGCAGACCCTCGTTGTAACGGCGTCCGTACATCAGACGTCCGGTAAATTCATCAACGATGATGACTTCGCCGTCCTTCAGTACATAATCAATATCGTTCTGCATCACGCCGTTTGCCTTGATGGCCTGATTGACATGGTGCTGAATTGTAATATTATTTGCGTCGGTCAGGTTGTCAAGCTTGAAGAATTCTTCCGCTTTTTTTACGCCGGAGGGGGTGAGCGTAGCGGTCTTTGCCTTCTCGTCCACAATATAATCGGCGTCCTTGTAAAGCTCGTCGTTGTCTTCCTTTTCATTCAGCTCCGCAACCTTGACCACGCGGAGCATTTTGGCAAAGCGGTCGGCTATATTATACAGCTCGGTGGATTTATCGCCCTGACCGGAGATGATCAGCGGCGTTCTCGCCTCATCGATGAGGATGGAGTCCACTTCGTCGACGATGGCGTGGTTGTGCCCGCGCTGCACCTTTTCTTCCTTATAAATCACCATGTTGTCGCGCAGGTAGTCAAACCCGAACTCGTTGTTGGTTCCGTAGGTAATATCTGCCAGATAGGCTTTTTTGCGCTCGCTGTTTTCCAGATCATGCACGATCAGACCGACGCTCAAACCGAGGAAGCGATAAACCTTACCCATCCACTCGGAGTCGCGGCGCGCCAGGTAATCGTTGACGGTTACAACATGAACCCCTTTGCCGGAGAGCGCGTTCAGGTAAGCAGGCAGAGTGGCGACCAGCGTTTTTCCTTCGCCGGTTTTCATTTCACTGATACGCCCCTGATGCAGTACGATGCCGCCGATAATCTGCACCGGGAAGTGGCGCATTCCCAGCACACGGGCAGAGGCCTCCCGGCAGACCGCAAACGCGTCCGGCAGGATGTTGTCGAGGGTTTCGCCGTTCGCAAGGCGTTCCTTTAGCGCAGGGGTCTGAGCCTTCAGCTCCTCCTCCGACATACTTTTGTATTTTTCTTCCAAAGCCAGCACGGAGTCGCAGAGTGGCTGAATGCGCTTTACCTCGCGCTTGCTGTAATTCCCGAAGAATGTGGAAAGAATATTAGCCATTTAAGTCACCTCAAAAATATAGACGATTCATGCTTTCGCATACAATAAAAAGTATAGCATACAGAGGAATAAAAATAAAGAATAATTCGTGAACATTAAATTGCCGTAAATTATATCGTGTATTTCCGTGCTCATTTACAGCTCCCGCCCCCCTCTCCAGGGCATAAAAAAGCAGCGGAACCGCCGTCCGCCGCTTTTTTTAAGTACATTACTGCGCAGGGGTTAACATGGATGCGAGCATAGCCATCACTGCGCCGCCGACAATCATAGAAATAATTCCCACCGCTACCATCATAATCAGTGCCGCGCGCGCGTAGTTCTTCTTGTTGATATTGGTGTTTCCGCTAAACGCCCATATCAACAGCATAATAAAGCCTACGACCGGGATTGCGCTCACGAGCATCATCACGATATAATTGCCAAGGGTAAGCGGGGCGGAAAACTCGTCGACCGCAGAATTTTGCAGTGCTGTGTTGCCTTGTATTTCCATTGGAAAGCCCTCCTCTTTTTTGATACTCTTTTCATATCATATTTTTATAAAAAGCACAAGCGTTTTCATTTGTTATTTTAGGGTAAAACTGTTAAATTCCGGGCAATGTGTTTCTTTAACAAAGCTTTGTTAAAGAATTAATTATCAAATCGGTTTGCTATTGCGAAAAAACAAGAAATGCACTATAATAATACGGTATGTTGGTTAAACCAAAGGATACTGAAACCGAAAGGAGTACCGATATGAATTATTCCCCAGAAGTGGAAAGAATGTGTACTGTTA
>JAEZWL010000207.1 GCA_023420245.1 Bacillota bacterium
CAGATAGACTATCCCCTGTTTTAATTGACCATAATAAAGAATACCGATTTATAAGGACTGATTATACCATGAGCAGAAAGCTTTCTCTGGGCGCGGCTGTCGCCCTTGTCGCGGTGTCCGCTTCCGCCACTGTTTCGCTGACTTATGTTTACGCGATGAACAGCTTTAACTCAAAAGTGGCCGATGTGAACGAACGTCAGGCGATGTATACCAAGCTGAGCGAGATTGACCAGAAAGCTAGGCAGGATTATATCGGCTCTATCAGCGAATCCACGCTGGCAGACGGAATTTGTGCCGGCTATGTTGCGGGTCTCGGCGATCCGCACGCGAAATATATGTCTGCCGAGAAATATAAGGCTTATCTGGGTGCAAATACGGACAAGAGCATCGGTGTTGGCATTAAGACTGTCAAGGACGATGACGGCAATATGTATGTGTCCGAGGTTATGCCAAATTCTCCGGCGGAAAAAAACGGGATGAAAAAGGGCGACACGATTGTCAGCATGGATGACAAGGAAATTGTTCGCATGACATACGGAGACGCTTTGAATAAGCTGGAGGGGCTTGCAGGCTCAAAGGTGAAATTCGGAATCCTCCGAGGCTCTGCGGCCGCCCCCGTTTCCGGTACGCCGGGCACGGCTTCGTCCGATCTTTCAAAAGCGCAAAATATCACCATTACGGTGACCCGCGCCGAATACAAAGAGCAGACGATTACCTCCTCCATGATGAACGGTAACGTGGCCTGCTTTAAAATATCGGAGTTTACGGATACCAGCGCGGATGATTTTAACGCGGCACTGTCGGCGCGCATGAAAGAAGGCGCGGCCGGAATTATCATCGATCTGCGCAACAACTCCGGGGGCAGTGTTGCTGGAATGGCTGCTGTGCTCGACACCCTGCTTCCGGCAGGAAACACGGTAAGCTACCGCGACAAGACCGGAAAAGTAACCGTGGAATATACCTCGAACCCCAACGAGGTGAGTTTACCGGTCAGCGTGATTGTGGACCAAAATACCTTCGGCGCGGCGGAAATTTTTGCGTCGAACATAAAGGACTATAAAAAAGGAATGCTGGTTGGCGAAAAAACCGCAGGCTATGGGACCAAGGATGAGGTTGTGCCGCTTTCCGACGGTTCCGCCATTGTTATTTCAGTTGCCAATTACCTTACGCTGAACGGAAATGTTTTCAGCGGCAAGGGGATTGAAGCGGACGTGACTAAGACAATGAACGATTCCCAGAAGGAAATGCTGATTAAAAACCAGTTGGCTCCGGAGGCTGACCCGCAGCTGCAGGCCGCGCTTTCCGCGCTTATGCGGCAGGGAGTGACCATAGCGAAGGCTTCCTCCGTCTCCTCACAGTCGTCTGCAAGCGCGGCGTCCGGGGTTGATACCGATTGACCAAATCACACTCCGTATCATCGAATACTTATGGATATTGGCAGTCTGTTTCAAGCAAATCTGTGTTGTCGTCATTGGAATACGTAGAGTATTCCTCAATCCTTTTCCTTGCCTTGCTTTATAGTCAATTGCCGATAGCCTGTTACAGAGTACAAGAGCACCCAGCCGAAGGATATATTCCGGCTGGGTGCTTTTTCTGTGACACGACTCTTTCAGCTTGCCCGACACCGTCTCATTTCACTCCCCAAATTCCGGCTTTTGCGTCAGGCAGGAGCGGGGTTCTCCGCATCCCGAGAAACATCTGTGAAACGATAAGAATACTGTTCAAAGAATTCGCTTTAACTGCCAGCATATGGAAGAAAAAATTCACTGTGGGATTTTGTTATTCGTACCATATTCGGAAATCCTATTTTCATGACCGACCTATGAAAAGGGGACTTGAGTATGACCGCAATTCAGTTTGACGCCCTTCTTGCCGCCCATTGCGCGCCGGCGCTTGCCGGAATCAAATCGGCAAACCTGATCTCGGTGAAGCGGGAAGCTGCGGAAGGACTCGGCACTCTGATTTCAAATTATAGCCGGGTATTAAATCGCGATGGAATTGCAATGGAGCTTCTGGGCAGCTTTGAGCGTTATGCTTTGCTTTTGGTTTACCGTCCAGAGCTTCTTTGGAACGCACTTCTCAAGAACCGGGACTTCCTGCGCCTGAATGGATACACGGATTGGAGTAATCTGGATTCTCTGCTCAGCGAATTGAAAAAACGCTGCCGGGAGCATTTTGTTCCCTGTGAAATCGGGATGTTCCTCGACTACCCTCTGGAGGAGGTAATCGCCTTTGCGCAGGGAACGTTGCCATGCAGGCTGTGTGGATACTGGAAGGTTTATCATGATGTCGCGTACGCAAAGAAACGCTTTCGGGAATTTACCCTTTGCCGAGAGACGTACGATATGCATCTTAAAAACGGAGAAACGCTGTTTCAGATTGTTCAAAATAATCATAAAAAAGAGGATGCCGAAGCATCCCCGTAAAATTTTATTTCGCCTGGAAAAAAGTAAGATAAGGAATCAGGTTGATCCTGTTTTGCAGCAGAATCCAGATTTTATAAATGTAGCCGACGAACAGCAGAGCCGCCAGACTGTAAGCGTATACGTACTTGTGAAGATTTTGCCGGCTTTTGACCTTCCTGCGCTGTTGGAGCAGCTTTTTCTTTTGCTCTTTGCTGGTGAATTTCGCGGATTCCGGTTCTCCGTTTTCGCCTTGAACGCTTTCCACGCCGATGCTGGCAAACAGCTCAGGGATGAGAAGAATTGCGGTGGTAAAGAACATGATGCCGAAGCGCTGGAACAGAAAGTGCTGGCAGGTCATAATGTACAGCAGTCCCGCATAAATAGAGAGATTAATCAGCACAACGTTTTTTGGGTCGCGCTGAAGCAGGAAACGGTTCAAAATCAGGATGGTGACGGTTACGATGACCGGAATGGCCGCAGTCTGCCAGTCACGTCCGTACATATAATAGAGACCTTCCTCCGTTGCGTAGTACTGATAAACATATTTTGTGATTATCTGAAACAGCGGCCACGAAAACAGCATGATCAGCGAGGTTGCCGCCGCATAGCCGGTGAGGGATTTCCAGTTGATCTTGATATGGGCAATGAAATAAACCGGAATCAAAATCAGGATTGCTTTGTGGAAGGAAGCGGCCAGAAGAAGGATTAGCAGATACGGAACCAGCTTTTTCTCCTTAAGATACTTGATTGCGAACAGATAAATCGCGATGGCGATGGACTGACGAATAAAGCTGAGGGAATTTCCGAAAAATCCGAAGCTGATAAAAACGAAAACACCGATCCACGGAATCGGCGAGTATTTGTATAGCAGCACCGCGGTCAGGGTGATTACAAGAATGGCAACTACGAGCATATAAATATGGACGTCCCGGGTAAATAGCGACACTGCGTAATTCAAAAGGCTGTAGCCGGGCTCGATGCGGTAGCCGTTTGCGTCGCTGATCAGGTAGGACCAGCCGCCGTCATGCACCGCGTAGAAATAGGTTTCGTACTGTTGGTAATCGATGCCGACGGTATTCGCCCGCAGCGCGGAAAATACAATCATGGCGACGGAAGAAGCGCCCAAAAAAATCGCGTTATTGAGGCGGCTTTTCTTAATTTCACACAAGCTAATCCCCAATATAACAATAAAAGTAAGTAGAATGATGTATGCTGTCATGTATAACCCGCTTTCTTTCAGAATAAATCATCGCTTGGCAGCTTGCCGGTATCGCGTAAGGATAAAAGGCGGCAGCCGAAAAGCTTTTTACGCAAACTATATAAATTATACCATTTTTTCGACAGAGATACAATCATCCGACAATACATCATATTATTTTACAGAATATTAACAACTCGTACTTTTTTGTATAAACATGATATGTGAGGATATATTTAAGCTTGTAATGCTTTGAATATCTATGCGGAGCATGGAACGGAAAAGGAGAGCTGAAATGAAACAATCCGGAATAATAGAAACCATTTATGCGCGGGAAATTCTCGATTCCCGCGCGAACCCAACGGTGGAGGCGGAGGTCATTCTGCAAAACGGAGCCTGCGGGGTAGCGGCGGTTCCCTCCGGCGCCTCTACCGGAGCGTTTGAGGCGGTCGAACTGCGGGACAGGGATTCCGCGCGTTATTTTGGCAAGGGCGTTTTGCACGCGGCAGAAAACATCAACACGGAAATTTACGAGCGTTTAAAGGGCATGGACGCGTTCATGCAGGCGAACATCGACCGTGTCATGATTGAACTGGACGGAACCCCGAACAAATCCCGGCTCGGCGCAAACGCCATTCTTGCCGTTTCACTCGCCGCCGCACGCGCCGCTGCGGCAAGCTGCGGCATGCCGCTTTACAAGTACCTTGGCGGGTGCGACTCCCGTAGCCTTCCGGTGCCGATGATGAACATTCTGAACGGGGGTGTTCACGCGTCCAACAATGTGGATATTCAGGAATTTATGATTATGCCGGTCGGCGCGGAGAGCTTCGGCGAGGGCTTGCGCTGGTGCGCCGAGGTGTTTCAATGCCTGAAAGGTGTTCTGAACAGCCGGGGATTTTCCACTGCGGTGGGCGATGAGGGAGGCTTCGCCCCCAATCTGGCGGATGACGAGGAAGCGCTCAAAGCCATTATGGAAGCGATAGAAAAGGCGGGCTTTCAACCGGAGAGCCAATTCAAAATCGCGATGGACCCGGCCTCCAGCGAATGGTATCAAAAGGACGGCACCTATCTGCTGCCCAAGAAGAAAAAGCAAATGACCTCGCAGGAGCTGATCGGCTTTTGGGAGAAGCTTGTCTCCCAATATCCGATTATCTCTCTGGAGGACGGTCTCGCCGAAGAGGATTGGAACGGGTGGAGGTCTCTCACAGATCGTCTGGGAAAAAAGATTCAGCTGGTCGGTGATGATTTGTTCGTTACCAATCCGCAGCGCCTGCGAAAGGGAATTGCAATGGGAGTGGCGAATTCCATTCTCATTAAGCTGAATCAAATCGGTACGCTGACAGAAACAATGGAAGCAATCCGCACTGCGCAGCACGCCGGATACACCGCGGTAATCTCCCACCGCTCCGGGGAAACGGAGGACACCACGATCGCTGATCTGGCGGTCGCTACCAACGCCGGACAGATCAAAACCGGCGCACCCTCCCGCAGCGAGCGCGTCGCCAAATACAACCGGTTGCTCCGCATTTCACAGGAGCTTGGGGGAACCTCGGTTTACCCGGGCAGCCGCGCGTTTTACAATCTGTAGAAGGAACTTTGCAACGCGGCGGATGAGGAACGTTAAAATTAAACTTTATCTGATCGAAGGTCTAAAGGAATGGGCGGGAGTCCATTCCTTTTTTGCGGCAAAAAGGGATGGAAATGTTTGCCGGATTAAAAATTTGCCGGATTTGGGAATTCGCGGAAGTGCAGTAGGGCGCGTCTGTTCAGGGCACAATGAAAGCAAAAAATCCCCATGAAACGTGGAGAAGCGCCCAAAAGCAATCTACCTTAGTCCCAGCGTCCATTCTATAATTTAACGAGGAAAGAATCCCCTTCCTCAAATTAAATGAAA
>JAEZWL010000022.1 GCA_023420245.1 Bacillota bacterium
TGACAATATTGTGCAGATAAAAGTAATCGGTGTGGGCGGCGGCGGCGGAAACGCAATCGACCGCTTGGTGACAATGGGAGTCAAGGGTGTTGAGTTTATCAGCGTTAATACCGATAAACAGGCGCTGTACCGTTCCAAGGCTACCCAGAAGATTCAAATCGGTGAGAAAATCACGCACGGAAAAGGCGCCGGGTCAAAGCCGGAAATGGGGCAGAAGGCTGCGGATGAAAGCCGCGAAGCAATTGCCGCCGCCATTCGCGGCAGCGATATGGTGTTTATTACAGCGGGTATGGGCGGTGGAACCGGTACGGGAGCCGCGCCGATTGTAGCGGAGATTGCCCGCGATATGGGTGTGCTTACCATCGGCATTGTAACAAAGCCGTTTACCTTTGAAGGCCGCAGGAGGATGGAACAGGCGGAAAGCGGAATTGCCGCGCTCCGCGAGCATGTGGATTCTCTGGTGGTCATTCCGAACGAACGGCTGAAGCTGGTCAGCGAGCAGAGAATCACTCTGTTGAACGCGTTCTCCATTGCGGATGATGTGCTTCGTCAGGGCGTGCAGAGTATCTCCGACCTGATTAAGCTTCCGGGTTTGGTTAACCTGGATTTTGCAGACGTAACCGCCGTGATGAAGGATGCGGGATACGCGCATATGGGTGTCGGACGAGCCTCCGGCAAGGATAAGGCAGAGGTTGCCGCTAATATGGCAATTTCAAGCCCGCTGCTTGAAACCGCGATTAACGGCGCGAAGGGCGTTATCATCAACATCACCTCTTCGCCGGATATCGGTCTGGACGAGATTGAAACTGCTTCCGCTATGATTTCCGCGCAGGCGCATGAAGACGCCAACATCATTTGGGGCGCCGCGTTTGATGAAAATATGGATGACGAAATGAGCGTTACCGTCATCGCAACCGGGGTTTCCTCCATTAACGGAATCAGCTTTTCTGCGGACAAGCCGGAGAGAGTCGCAAAGCAGGAGGAGTCTTCGCGGGCGAGGTCAACCTCCATTGACGACGAGGATTTTACGGACATCATGTCGATTTTTAACCGGAAATAATCCATTACATACTAAAAAAGCGGGTGCGAATGCACCCGCTTTTTTGCTGCCGTTATCCATGAGCTTTGCTTGCCGGAAGTGTGACTCGACAAAATCATTCATAAAAGCTTAATGATTTTGTTTAAAATAGTGTTTATAATTTAATAAAATTTGGTTATTACTAATGAATTAAATATAATCCTCCAAAAAAGTGTAACAAAACAAGTGGGTAAGTTGTTATATATATAGGAGGATAATTTGATTATTAAATATAAAATATAAAGGAGGTGAATCTGATGAGTTTTTGACAGAGGTGAGAATTCCTCTCTTTCAGACATTTTTAATTTAAGGAGATTTTTATTATTATGAAACAAAAATTTAAAAAAGTAGTTAGTTTGATTTTGGTATTTACTATATCATTTGCAATTTCTGTTCCTTCACTTGCTGCTCAAAGCTCCACTAGCAATAGTTCAAGTATTTCAAATTATCAAGCGCTAATAGATAAGATCAATAAAGAATATGGTGTTAGCCTTTTTATTCCTACAAAGACAGAATTGAAAAAGGCAGAAATCAGTAATACTTCCAGAGCTACCTCAATGTCATCTGAATCAAAAGAACAGTTTGAAGATCAACTCCGTGAGATAGCAAAGAATTTATCTAAACAAAATACAGAAGCACAGGCAGCATGGGAAGCAGCAACAAGCAATAAAAGTGAGGATAGTCCTATTGTGACTTCAGGCAAACTCGTTGCAAGCGTCACTAATGTCAGTTCACAAAATAAAGATATTGAAGGCGCAGAGGCATACTTTGAAGGTTACGTAAACGATAGTACTGGTTATTGGAGATGGACTAAATTTACAAAGACTGGAGTTACGCCTGACTACTCTTCTGATACAGTGAAATTTATGATGGATGATAAATATGGCACTTACTCATACAAATTTATTGATAGCCATCGCACTTGTTCTGTGATATATAAAGGTACGATGTATACTAATACTATATTAGGATGGGTAGCGGCCAAATCATCACAATACGTTGAGTGGTATGCTTCTGAAGGACTATGAGTGTTAATGAAGTACGTTGATTAATACATAACCGGGATTTAAACAAGGAAGGCTATGCAAAAATATGCGATTCAACGCTGCTTTGCATAGCCTGATCCTTTATAATATTAAATATCTTCTTAATTTTGATATATCTGTATATGATCCTGAAAATTTTCCGGCAATGTAATACCATTTTCCTTTGCAAAATCCAGAACCTCTTTCTTAGCCGCTTCTTTTATATCCTCACCACGCATTTTTAAATCTTCTTGGGTAATGGAAGTGGAGAACACTGTTCCGTCCTGTGAATAAGATATAAAATATTTCCATTCCGGCAATGCGGTTAAATCAGAATTTTTATAAAAATCTGTAACCTGATAGTTGTTAAGACCTTCCGGTATTTCTATCTTATAGGTGTACGCTGATGGTTCAGGCTTCTTATCCGCGAAACCCTTATTTTCCATGCTGTGATATTTAACCAATAGCTGATAATCCGCAAAGGCAGCAGTTTCTTCTTTGTTGCTGAAATCTACTCCTTTCATTACGACTGCATCATAGGTGCTTATTTTAGCCTGATAATTTGAGGCGGTGTTTAGCCAGGAGGGTGCTTTGCCGGGTTTGAAAATAAATGAAATGATAATTGAATCCATAAATGGGGAATGCTCGGTTAAATCATTAACGTTCGGCTCACTTTTATAAACTTTTTCATTTTGGAGCATATTTGTTTCCCATTTCATTTTAAAATATCGCATAGATGGATATGCGTATCCTGAAAATATTGCTCCGGCTAAAATAATAAATAGAAAAGTACTTGCCGTAACGGCGATCCCTGTCCGTTTTTTCCTTGTGCTTAAAATGGATAAGATGCGTCTTTCGGTTTTTGTTTTTATGCATGAAATTTTTGTAAATATGGAGGTAACCGGCTTCTTCCTTTGCTGTGCCAACAGCATAATCAGGTTACCGTATTGCTGCCTTGCATCCCGGTTAGCTTTATAAATGACTTCCTTATCACAAGACAGCTCACATTGTAACTGAAAAGACCGGACTGCGAAATAAATTACCGGGTTAAACCAATGAATTGCTGTCGCCAGAGTGGTTAATGCATTTAACCATAAGTCTTTTCGTTTATAGTGAATTAATTCGTGCTTGAATATAAAGGTCAGCTCTTCTATTGAATAATTCTCTGTCGGCAACAAAATTTTCGGTTGGAGAAAACCAAATAATAAAGGGTTGTCAATTCGGGGGCATATCTGAACTGGAATTCGTTTGGATATGCCCAATTCTGCGGACACCTGCTGCAATACCTCGGTAATATTCTGGTCGCTGGTTGTATGATAGCCGCAATGCTGTACTAACTTTACCAAGTAAAAGTGGCGTATTATATGAAATGCAATCACTGAAATAAATCCGATTGCCCAGATACCCAAAGCCCAGTTGTAGTCAATAAACAGGTTCGATGAAGGTGTCAGGATATTACCCGTAGCATGGGTATAGGTGACGAGATTGGTTATATTTTTTTGCGCGGCAGTAGGTGAGATCGGACGATAGGCTCTGTAATCCAGAATCGGCCGGAGAGGAATGATATAGGCAATAATGATGATAATCCATGTGTGATATAAACACCTTGCGCTATATCTTCTTAAAAGCCTGAAGAAAAAATAAAACACGATAGCGATGAGTGATACCGTTACGGAGCATATCAGAAGCATTGACAGAAAATCCAAAATATCATCTCCTCTTGTAAAATTATTGTCAGTATACAAGATGCCGATTCGTAAAATATCAAATAGTTAAAGATTCTTTAACCGTTCTTCAAGCTGTGCCCGCTTTGATATTCCCAGTTTGCGATAGATGTTGGCGGTATGTTTTTTTGCCGTGTTTTCCGAAATATACAGCTTTCCGCTGATTTGCCGGTTGGACAGCCCCTCCTGCAAAAGCCTCAAAAGCTCACACTCCCTGCCGGTCAGCAGAAAACGCGAGATGATGGCTTCCTGCGAGGCTGTATAGCTTTTTTCACGGATTCCGTTGGGATAATCCGTGGAAAACCGGCAGCACAGATGTTGGTTCAGAATGTCGGAAATCTCCAGCTCACGGCTCGAAAAATCCCCGTCCCCCTTGCTCCGCATCAGCGTTACCGAGCCGTATATCACTCCGTTTGAAGCCACATTGCAGCCACCCTCGTAGTAGATGCCAAGCGGCTGAAGCCATTTTTGAAAGAATACGGAACGGGTGCGCGCCTCGTCCGAAATCAGATCCGTATCGCGGTAGGATTGCGCGATATCCTGCGAAAGCGCCCACACGGAATAATCGAGCGCCTCGTATTCCTGATAATACTCTTCCAGATTTGCATCAGTAAGATTGACCGCAACTGGGTCAAAAAAATTCTGACCACCGTAAAGATCGAAAAACGCCCTTTGAAACGGAATCAGATCCCGGGTTTTTTCCAGAAACCTTCTCCGCATTTCGGTAAGCTCCCGGGTGTTGTAAATATCCGTTATGATGCCGTTTATTTTAAGCCATTCGGTGTGTGTGAATTCTTCCATCGGCATCCTCCATAAATTCATTTTTCTTAATCATAATGTTCTTCGTGAATTCTGTCAATATGGTAGTACGAAATAACAAGGACGTAATACCGGATAATCCTTTTGTAGCGATTCAGGGTAATTATAATCCTGTAATGTGAACGGGTAATTGCAATTTGAAAAAGATAAAGTATAATAAAAACAGATAAAAAAAGACAACGGAGTCGGCTTGAAGCAAAAGCCGCCTCCGCTTATTTTTCTTTCATTATGAATAATTAAAATTAATATTATTCATAAAATTTCTTTACAATAGGTTATTTTGGCGATATACTGTTAATTAAATTAAATTATTGAATAATTTATAATTTAAAATTTCAAAAATTACTGAATGGGGGTACATGAAATGAAAAAGCTGGAGATAATCATACGGCCCGATATGCTGGAAACACTCAAGGAGATTTTAAGCAGCCATAAGGTCGGCGGTATGACAGTAATGAGCGTGATGGGATGCGGTAACCAAAAGGGTGATGTCCACGATTACAAGGGCCTTCGGCTTAATATTAATCTCATTCCGAAGATTATGGCCATTGCGGTGATGGATGATTCTGTGGTAAACGACGTTCTGGTCGATTTGAAAGAAAAAATCTCCACCGGGCATGTAGGTGACGGCAAGGTTTTCATCTATCCCGTGGAGGAGGCAATGCGAATCCGTACCGGAGAAAGAGGAACCGTTGCAATCTGAATTTTTAAGCTTCCAAGAAAACCGCAAGCAGGCAATGATGCCGGGAATGACCGCATCAGCCTGCTTTTTTGTTTTTATATTATATAGTCAATTGCTATAGCAATCGACTATAACATTAGGAATAAGGGGCGAACAGCTTTGCCAAACGATATGAAAATCGTGGAGATTAACCACGTAAATAAATTTTACGGTAGTAACCATGTTGTCAGCGATTTGAATATGTCCGTTGCTCAGGGAGAGTTTCTTTCCATCCTCGGACCATCCGGCTGCGGAAAAACGACCACCCTAAGAATGATTGCCGGGTTTGAGCAGCAGTCCGACGGCGAAATACTGGTAGAGGGCGAGCGTGTGGAGGATAAGGAGCCATTTGACCGGAATGTCAATACCGTGTTTCAAAGCTATGCGCTTTTTCCGCATATGACAGTGTTCGATAACATTGCTTTTGGACTGAAAATGAAAAAGCTCCCAAAACGCAAAATTGCGCCGATGGTCGAAGAGATGATGAAAATGGTGCAGCTGGAGGGTTTTGAAAAGCGTTACCCGGCACAGCTTTCCGGCGGGCAGAAGCAGAGGGTTGCCATCGCAAGGGCAATCGTCAACAAACCGCGTGTCCTCCTGCTGGATGAACCGCTCGGGGCACTGGATTTGAAGCTTCGCAAGCAGATGCAGATCGAATTGAAGCGCCTGCAAAAAAAACTGGGCATTACCTTTATCTACGTGACCCATGATCAGGAAGAGGCCATGACCATGAGCGACCGAATTGCTATTATGAACGCCGGGATTCTGGAACAGATTGACGCGCCGGAGGAGGTCTACGCGCATCCGAAATCAAAATTTGTAGCAGATTTCATCGGGGAATCCAATCTGTTTGACGCAGTCGCAGTATCACAGGAAAACAGTGTGTGCCGTCTGAGTACGGAATCGGGCGACATCCTCGCGTGCGGCGAGGGCTTCCAGCCGAGGGAGCTGCTTTGTGTTTCCATTCGGCCGGAAAAACTGAAATATGCTTCTTCCCCGGTGAATGGCTTCAGTCTGCGCGGCGTAGTCCGCGAAAACATCAACATCGGAACGCTGATGAAAAGCATTGTTGTGCTGACCAGCGGGCAGGAGCTGAAGATGTCGGTTATTTCCGGTCAGCCCTTTCCGAAAACCGGGGAGAGTATCTATCTTTACTGGGAAACCGCCGACGCTGTGATGATGAAAACCATGTCGCAGCAAATTCACTCCATGATTGAAAACATTGATTTGGGCGCGTATTCGTCCGCTCGGGGGTGATGATATGAAGACAGAAACAAAACGACGACTTCGCGGCAAGACAATCCCGCTTATTGCAATGATCTCTCCGGTCACCGCGTGGATGCTCCTGCTGATCGCCATTCCGCTGGTTTACATTCTTGCGGTCAGCTTCTGCGCGACGGACGCGGCACATAACCTCGTCTTTTCCTTTACCCTTGAGAATTACATTCAAATGGCGGACCCGTCGCTGCTGTCCATTTATCTCAACTCGCTGGCGGTGGCGTTCCTGTCCACGCTGCTCTGTATCCTGATCGGCTACCCGTTCGCGTACATCATGGCTTTTCAAAAGCCGCTCCCCAAAACGCTGATGACGGTATTCCTGCTTCTGCCGTTTTGGACGAATTCAGTAATCCGGCTGTACAGCTGGCGAACCCTGTTGGGGAAAAACGGCTATATCAATTTTATCCTTCAAAATCTCGGGCTGATTTCGGAGCCGCTTTCCATGCTGTTTACCCGGGGCGCGGTCGTGCTCGGCATGGTATACACGCTGATGCCGTTCATGGTTTTGCCGATCCATACGGTCATCGACAAGCTTGACCGCAGTTTTCTGGAAGCGGCGGGAGACCTTGGGGCAAAACCCGCGCGCAGGTTCCTCCATGTAACGCTTCCGCTCACGATGCCGGGCATCTTCGCAGGAAGCATCATGGTATTCATCCCGGCTCTGGCGTATTTCTTCGTTTCCGATATCCTCGGCGGAGGCAAAAGCCAGCTGATCGGCAATGTGATTGAGCGCCAGTTCAAGGAAGCATTCAATTGGCCGCTGGGCGCGGCACTCTCTATTATCCTGATTCTGATCACCCTTCTCATGGTGCGGATTTACACAAGGATGGGCGGCAGTGTGGAAGATTTGGGGGCGAGCAGATGAAACGAACAACAAGGCAAAGAGCAGCAAAATACGGGAAAAGACTTTTTCTGACTTTGGTATTTCTGTTCCTGTATCTGCCGATTTTTATTATCATGCTCTATTCCTTCAACACCTCGAAAATGAACGTTCTGTTCGAAGGATTTACCACGAAATGGTATGGCGTGATGCTGAACAATTACGCATTGCTTTCCGCTTTTGGAAACACCCTGATTGTCGGCTTTTACAGCACTCTGCTTTCCACTGTGATCGGCACGCTTGCGGCGGTCGCAATGTACCGCTATAAATTCCACGGAAAAAACGTGATTGACATGCTGCTTTACATCCCGGTGGTTATTCCGGAAATCGTGCTCGGTATCTCGCTGCTTTCCATGTTTTCGCTGTGTCAGGTACCGCTTGGGCTTCTCAGCATTATCATCGCGCACATCACGTTTTGCATTCCGTTTGTCGTGTTTACCGTGCGCGCCCGGCTTGCCGGCTTTGACCGTTCCGTGGAAGAGGCGGCTCTGGATTTGGGTGCAAGCCGGTTACAGGTTTTTTTCCGCATTACCGTTCCGATTATCCTGCCGGGCATTATTTCGGGCGCAACGCTTGCGTTTACCCTCTCGGTCGACGATATCATCATCAGCTTTTTTACGACCGGAGCGAAGAGCACGACCTTCCCGCTCAAGGCAATTGAGCTGGTAAGAACGGGAATTACGCCCGATGTTTACGCCCTGTCTACGCTGATTATTCTGGTCACATTTACCATTGTACTGGTGAGCCAGCTTATTTCATACAAGCGAAGGCTCCATACAGGAGAAGAATAAAGGGGGAAATCAACATGAAAAAAAGAAACAAACTGTTTGTTTTTCTGCTCGCTGCCGCTGTGTCCTTTACCACTCTGGCGGGCTGCGGCAGAACAGTAAGCACCACGGGGGGCGAGACCTCCGCGATATCCGCAGCCTCAGCCGGTGCCGCTCAGGGCGGGGAACTGAATGTTTACGTCTGGACGGAGTATATGCCTCAGACTGTATTTGACGAATTTGAAAAGGAAACCGGCATTCATGTTAACGTTTCCACTTACTCCACCAACGAGGATATGCTCGCCAAGGTGAAAGCGAGCAATTCCGGCATTTACGACATTGTGGTTCCCAGCGACTATATGGTCAAGATGATGATCGATCAGGGCTTGCTGCGAAAGCTCGATAAAAGCAAGCTTACCAATGCCTCCAATATCGATAGCGCCTATCTCGACCAGTATTTTGACAAGGGAAACGAATATTCCATGCCGTATCTCGGCGGCGTAGTAGCGCTCTGTATCAATAAAACAAAGATTACGGAGCCGATCACCTCCTACCGGCAGATTATGGACCCGAAATATAAGGAATCCATGGTGGCTCTGGACGATTTTCGCGCCGTAATCGGTATGACGGCGAAAAGCCTGGGATATTCCCTCAATACGACGAAGGAAGATGAATTGGCAAAGGTGAAAGAACAGCTCGCAAAGCTGAAGCCGAACATCAAGGTTCTGGACAGCGATTCGCCGAAAACCTCCATGATTAACGGTGAGACCAACATCGGCTATATGTGGAGCGCTGAAATCGCCCTTTGCATGCAGGAAAACAGCGACTTTGACATCGTATTCCCCAAAGAGGGCTGCTATGAATTCCTGGATAACATGTGTGTTCTCAAGGGTGCGAAGAACTTTGACAACGCCAACGCCTTTATCAATTTTGTCCTGAAGGGCGAAACCGGCAAGCTGGTTCTCGACGAGTATCCGTATCTCAGCCCCAACAAAGCCGCGGTCGCGCTGATGCCCGACAGCTATAAAAACAATAAGGCATCCAACGTTCCGAGCGATGTTATCAAGAACGGCGAGTATGTAAAGGATATCGGCGCGGATGTTTCAAAGTATGACAGCATCTGGACCGAGTTCACGAAATAAAGTATCCTGCTTCATCCGTCTGCCCGCCGCTTCTCCTTTTTTGGCGGGCCGGATGAAAACAGCAAGAATAAACATAGGAATGGAGGTCAACTTCATGAATGAAGTCTTGAATATGTATCTCGGTGGAAAGTGGGTTCCGTCTGTTTCCGGAGATACACGCAGAATTATTTGTCCGGCGGATGGGTCGGTGATCGCCACGGTCGCGGAGGGCGGCGCGGAGGATGTCCGCGCTGCGGTAAAGGCCGCGAAAAAAGCCTTTTATCTTGACGGGTGGAAGAGTACCTCCGTTTCGGAGCGGATGAATTACCTGTACCGCATCGCGGAGGAAATCGACGCGCAGGCGCAGGAGCTTGCCGATCTGGAAACCCGGAACACCGGCAAGCCGCTGCGCGACAGTCTGGGCGACGTGGCGGACGCCGCAAACTGCTTCCACTATTATGCGGGGTTGATCAATAAACCGACCGGGCAGGTCTTTGAGGTTCCCGACCCGAATATGCAGACGATGGTCGTGCGGGAACCAATCGGGGTCTGCGGGCAGATCGTACCTTGGAACTACCCTTTGTTAATGGCAGCTTGGAAGCTTGCTCCCTGCCTCGCCGCCGGAAACACCAGCGTGTTCAAGCCCGCTGAGATTACGCCGCTGACGGCAATCCGGCTGTTTGAAATTTTTGAAAAAGTCGGGCTTCCCTCCGGTGTCGCCAACCTTGTAATGGGGGCGGGTGCAACGGTGGGGCATGAAATTGCCGAAAATCATGATATCGACAAGGTTGCGTTTACGGGGGGTACAAAAACCGGACGAAGCATCATGCAGGCGGCAACGGGCAATATCAAGAAT
>JAEZWL010000196.1 GCA_023420245.1 Bacillota bacterium
TGCAAGCGCCTCATGGTTATGAGGGTCCATGTAGCGGAGGAAATACCAGGAGGAACCGGCCCACTGAGGCATAGTATCCGTCTCACGCTTCGCCTTGCCGCCGCAATGCGGGCAGGTGGTTTCAACCCAGTCGTTCATATGGGCAAGCGGAGATTCTCCGTTGTCGGTAGGCTCGTAGGATTTCACTTCCGGCAGCTGAAGCGGAAGCTCGCTCTCCGGAATCGCCACATAACCGCATTTCTCGCAGTACACGATCGGGATGGGTTCTCCCCAATAGCGCTGGCGCGAGAATACCCAGTCGCGAAGCTTGAAGTTTACTTTGGATTGACCGATTCCCTTTTCGATAATATAATCGATGATCTTCTTCTTTGCTTCTTCAACGGACAGCCCGTCGAGAATCCCGGAATTCACTAAAATACCGGTCTCGCAGTCGGTAAAGGGTTCGTTCTGAACATCTCCGCCCTTGACGACCTCGATAATCGGAAGATTGAACTTCTTGGCAAATTCCCAGTCACGGGTGTCATGACCCGGAACCGCCATGATCGCGCCCGTTCCGTAGGAAACCAATACATAATCAGAAATAAAAATCGGAATCTCTTTTCCGGTTACCGGATTCATTGCGGATACGCCTTCCAGGCGGACTCCGGTCTTATCCTTAGCAACCTCCGTGCGTTCAAAATCAGATTTTTTAGCGGCTTCACTCTGATAAGTACGGACTTCTTCGAGATTTTTCAGCTTTTCCGCCCATTTTTCCAGCACCGGATGCTCCGGTGAAACGACCATGTAAGTAACGCCGTAGAGAGTATCCGGTCTTGTCGTGTAAACGGTGAGCTTGTCGCCGATGGTGGTGCCGAAATCCACCTCGGCACCGGTCGAACGTCCGATCCAGTTTGTCTGCTGCGTTTTTACGCGGTCGGGATAATCCACCAGGCTGAGATCATCAATCAGGCGCTGCGCGTATTCCGTAATTTTGAGCATCCACTGCGATTTTACCTTATGAACAACCTCACTGCCGCAACGCTCGCAAACCCCGTTTACCACTTCCTCGTTTGCGAGTACGCATTTGCAGGAAGTACACCAGTTAACCGCCATTTCCTTTTTATAGGCAAGATCGTGCTGAAACAGCTGGAGGAAAATCCACTGGGTCCACTTATAATACTCCGGGTCTGTTGTATTGATTTCACGCGACCAGTCAAAGGAAATTCCGAGGGCTTGAAGCTGCTGCTTAAAACGAGCGATATTCTTCTTGGTTACCTCCGCCGGGTGCACATGGTTCTTAATCGCAAAGTTTTCCGTTGGAAGGCCGAATGCGTCCCACCCGATTGGGTAGAGAACATTATATCCCTCCATCCTGCGTTTTCTCGCGATAATGTCGATTGCCGTGTAGGAGCGCGGATGACCGACGTGAAGCCCTTGCCCGGATGGGTAGGGAAATTCAATCAGCGCGTAATACTTGGGCTTTGAAGAACTGTTCGACGCGTGAAAAACGCCTTCCTGTTCCCATCTATCCTGCCATTTTTTTTCAACTGGTTTATGATCGTATTTCATTCTTTTACTTCGCTCCCATATTTGATGATTTCACTTACCGACACGGAAAAAGCGTTACTCCATTGCGGATATGTCAATAGCCTCGCCATCCTGCCACAGGCGGTCAAGGTCATAGAACTGACGGGATTCCGCGGTAAAAACATGAATGATAACGGAACCGTAATCCAAAAGTACCCACGAATTCGATCGAAACCCTTCGGTATGAAGCGGAGCGGTTTCGAGCTCTTTCAGCTTGAATTCCACTTCATCGGCAAGGGATTTAACATGTGTGCTGCTCGTGCCGGTTGCAAATACAAAATAGTCTGCAAGAATGGAGATATCCCTTATTCCAATCATCTTTAAATCCAGTGCCTTTTTACTGTTTAATATCTTTACTGCCTGAGTCGCAAGCTCCAATGATGTCATTCTCTTCAACCTTTCATTTACTGAAATTAAGATTTATAAGCCAGTACCACCTGATTATAGGCAGCGATTGTATCGGGGTGAATCGTCTTATAGCGTTTTGCCAAATCAATGATGCTAAACGTCATTCCCTCTACCATAGCCTGCTCCAAGCTGGTTTCCGCCGCCTTACGCATGCTATGTACACCCTCATAATCGCGGTCGGCAGAAATAAAGTCCGCAATAAACAAAACCTTATCCAGCACGGTCATATTTGCCCGACCGGTGGTATGGTAACGAACGGCATCCAGAATCTCACGATCCGTAATGCCGAGCTTATTTTCAAGGTATGCTGCGCCGAGCATCGCGTGCCAGAGCTTTTGCGAGCTGCGCTCCACCTCGCTTAAAACGATGTCGTAGCGGGTCATCATTTTCATCTGCTCGTCGGGAGAAACATCCTTCATAATATCGTGAAGAATGCCGGCTATTTGCGCCTTCTCCGGGTTCGCGCCATATTTCTTCGCCAGTATTTCTGCCGATCGACTGACACATACAGAGTGCGCAAAGCGCTTTTCCGTCAACAGAGGCCGAATAATCTCTTCATAATCAACAGTCATTGTACACTCTCCAAATATAAATTATTCTCCATAATATAATCCGCAACCGCCGCAGGAACAAGCTCCGTGATGCTTTTTCCCTGTTTCACCGCGTCGCGCACCATCGTAGAGGATATCGGAAGATAATCAATATTCCCGATCACTGTTTTTGCCCCGTACCGCTCCAAAATAGCCGCATGCCGTTTTAAATTCTCCAGCCCGTCTCTGCTGCGCGGGGCGGCACAGAGGGTTGCGAGCGAATAGATTACCTTCGGTTCATACCAGCTTTGAATGGTGAGAAACATATCCTCACCGGTTATAAAATAAAACTCGGAGTCCGGATAGATTAATTTTAACTGCTTTAGCGTATCGGCGGTATAACTGGGACCGGCACGTCTCACCTCAATATCGCTGACCTCAAAAATGCTGTTTTTTGAAACCAAGCGGCACATCGCAAGCCTGTCCTCCGAAGAAACCAGGTCAACCGCAATTTTATGAGGCGGTGTTTTGGTTGGAATCAAAAGCACTTTTTCGACACCCAGAAGATTCGCAAAGCGCATTGCCAGATGAATGTGTCCGTTATGAACCGGATTAAAGGTTCCGCCAAAAATTGCAATTTTGCACTTCATTTTTCTTCATACTCCGTGGTTCCATAAAAACCTGATTGCTGCCTGTAATCAACAAAAAACGGGAATGCTTTCTTTCTATCATATTACTTTTTCGCCGCTTTGGGAAGAGTAATTTTAGGTTCTTTCACATTTCTGCGGTACAATACAAATTTTGAGCCGATTACCTGAACAACCTCGGAATCAGTCTCTCCCGCAATTTGGTCGGCCGCTTCCCTGGAAGACACGGGGGCTGTTTCCAGCACCTTTGCTTTGATAATTTCTCGGGCGGTAAGAGCGTCGCCCGCCTGCTTGATGATATCGGAACCGATTCCCGATTTTCCCACCATTAAAATCGTATCCAAATCGTTTGCAAGAGAACGAAGGAAAGCGCGCTGTTTGCTGGTCAACATATTTATTTCTCCTTTAATTGCTTTGATTCACAGAATTGAATTTCTTACGCAAACCTTCCGCCAGCTCCCTCAGAGCCCTGCCACGATGACTGATGGCATCCTTTTCTGACGCGCTTAGCTCGGCAAAGGATTTTCCGCCCTCCACCAAAAAGATCGGGTCGTAGCCGAAGCCTCCGGTTCCGTTGGGCTGATACGCGATTGTTCCGGGGCATTCGCCCCGTACGTCAATCCGCTCTCCGTTCGGAAAAACACAGCACACCGCGCTGACAAATTTAGCAGTCCTCTTCTCTTTGGGAACCTCTTTTAAATTTGCGAGAAGCTTATTGTTGCGGTCCAGGTCAGTAGCGCCTTCTCCGGCATAACGCGCCGAATAAACGCCCGGCTCCCCGTTCAGAGCGTCCACCATCAGTCCGGAGTCGTCCGCAACAGCGGGCATTCCGGTCTGGCGGCAGGCGGCATCCGCCTTTAAAAATGCATTTTGCTCAAACGTTGTTCCGGTTTCCTCCACCTCATCAAGCTCCGCAGTGGTGACCGTGATATTAAGAGGCTCCAGAATCCGTTCCAGTTCTGCTTTCTTTTTTAAATTATGGGTTGCAATTACAAAAGTAGTCATACATTTCCTCTATTTTCTTATTTGGTTATCTGGTAAACAAAGCTTCCGCAAAATCGTCAGCGTTAAACGGCTGAAGATCGTCAATTTGCTCCCCTACACCGATAAATTTCACCGGGAGGTCTAAATCCTCCCGAACGGCGAGAATGACACCGCCGCGCGCGGTTCCATCCAGCTTGGTGAGAACGATTCCCGTGATGCCCGCAGCATTTTTAAACTCACGCGCCTGGTTCACCGCGTTCTGTCCGGTCGTCGCATCCAATACCAGAAGGACTTCCTTATCCGCGCCGGGCAGCTCGCGGTCAATAATACGGTTAATTTTCGCAAGCTCGTCCATCAGGTTTTTTTTATTGTGAAGCCTGCCGGCAGTATCGCAGATAACAATATCCGCGTTCCTTGCCTTTGCCGCAGCAATGGAATCAAATACAACGGAGGCAGGGTCGCTGCCCTCCGCCTGTTTAATCAAATCCACTCCGGCGCGCTGCGCCCATACCTCCAGCTGCTCAATCGCCGCCGCCCGGAAGGTATCCGCGGCGCCCAGAATCACCTTTTTTCCGCTTTTTTTCAGCATTGCGGCAATCTTACCGATCGTTGTGGTTTTGCCCACACCGTTTACGCCGATTACGAGAATAACGGAAGGTCTGGTTGAAACACGCAGCTCTTCGCCGCCCCGCAGCATGTCGGCGACGGTATTACGCAGCATATCGTAAATGGTATTTGGATCTGTCACACCGTTTGCCTTAACCTGTTTGCGCAGGGAATCGCAGATACTTTCCGCTGTATGGACGCCAACATCGCCCATCACCAACAATTCCTCCAGCTGTTCAAAAAGGGATTCATCGATTGCGGTGAACGAATTGAGCATTGATTCCACGGATTTGCTCAGGCTATCCCGCGTTTTCTTTAATCCCTCTTTAATTTTTGAGAAAAACCCCATATCACGTTACTCCTTTGTTATGCGGAATAAAATCATCCGCTTGCCTGTTTGATTCCCAGTCTGGTTTCAATTTCGGATACGCGCAGCTCCAAAAGCTTTGAAACACCTTCATCCTGCATGGTAACGCCGTACAAAACATCCGCTTCTTCCATACTGCCGCGCCGGTGCGTTATCACAATAAACTGCGTGTTTTTATTCATCCGGCGAAGGTAGGTGGCAAACCGAACAACGTTAACGTCGTCCAGCGCCGCTTCAATTTCATCAAGAACGCAGAAGGGCGGCGGATTCACCTTCATGATAGCAAAGTAAAGTGCGATTGCAACCAGCGCTTTTTCACCGCCGGAGAGCGACTCCAGATGAGAAACAATTTTACCCGGCGGCTGCACGGAGATTTCAATGCCGGAGTTTAATACATCATCCGGCGCGCTTAATGTCAGCTCAGAGGTTCCCCCGCCGAACAGCTCGCGGAAGGTCTGGCTGAAATTCTGGTTAATCAGCTGAAATCTGGTGATAAAAAGCTCGCGCATCTGGCGGGTAAGGTCGCCGATCAGCTTACCGAGCTCTTCGCGGCTTTTCTCCACATCATTCACCTGAGCAGTGATGAATTCATAGCGCTCGGAGACTTCTTTATACTCCTCGACCGCCGCGACATTGACTGTGCCAAGCGCTTTGATTTTGTTTTTCAGCTCATTCAGCCGTCTTTGGGCTTTGGAGAGGTCTTCAATTTTATCTCCGATTTCTTCCGCTTCCCTACGGGTCAATTCATATTCTTCCCATAAGCGGCTGATAATTTCATCATATTCTTTTTGCAGACCGGCTTTCCTCTCCTCAAGACGGGCGAGGTCATGTCCGATTTTCTCTTTTTCGGAAGACTTCTCTCTTTCCTTCACACGCAATTCTGTAGTGATACGCTCGTAATCCATGCGTTTCGCGTTCAGCTCCTCAATTTGGAGCTTGGACCGGTTCGCGGAATCCCGCAGGCTCTGCGCCTGCCCGTGGAGCTGTTCAATCTGCTCGGACAGTGCGCTGCTCGTCTGCTGCAGCAACTGAATTTCCTCCCGCAATGTTTCCGTTTTTCCGGCATGATCCGCTTTACGGCGCTCGATATCTTCAATACTTGCCTGCAAAGCTTCCGTATCCTTTTGCGCGGACAAACCGGCAATACGGATTTCCTGCATAGCGGTGTTCAATTCATCAATTTTTTGATTCAATCCGCTGCGGCGGCTGCTGATCTGATCTAAATCCGCCTGTAGCGCTTGAATACTTTCCGATACGTGAAGCGATTTTTCCTGCGCGCTTCGCTGTATCTTCTTTTGCTCATTCAAACGCGCCCCGGCAGTCTGTTTTTCGTTTTCCAGAGCTTCCATATCCTTTTGAACCGCAGCAAATTCAGCCGCCGCCCTTTTCTGCTCGGTCTCGATTTTATAGCGTTCTTCCTGCACGGAAGCAAGCTCGCCTTTCGAAGCTGTGAGTGCGGCTTCCGCCGCTGAGACCTCCTCCGTCACCGCTTTCAGCGCGGCGGCGGCCTGTTCTGCCTTGGACTTTAATTCCTCCGCTTCCGCCTTCAGACGTTCAATTTCCGCGGCACGGCTGAGCAAGCCGGAGTTTTTTGCCAAAGAACCGCCCGTCAGGGAACCGCCGGCATTGACAACCTGTCCGTCCAGCGTAACAATGCGGAACCGGTAGCCGTAGCGCTTTGCGATTGCCACCGCGCTGTCCAAATCCTCCGCTACCGCGATACGCCCTAACAGGGAATTTAATATCCCGTTGTATTTTTCCTCGCAGCTACAGAGACGACCCGCGACGCCGACAAAGCCAGGGCATTCCTCCAGCCCCTTTTCCTGCAATACATTGCCGTTAATTGTGGTAAGCGGAAGGAAAGTGGCGCGTCCGGAATCCCGCTGTTTGAGCAGCTGAATGGCGCGTTTCGCATCCTGCTCATTTCCGACGACGATATTTTGCATTGACGCGCCCAACGCGATTTCAACCGCGACGGCGTACTGCGCCGGAACATGAATCAGGCGGGAAACAGGTCCGTGAATCCCGCTGATGGTTCCGCGCCCGGCTTCCTTCATAATGACCTTTACGCTTTGCGAAAAGCCCTCCAGATTACGTTCCAGCTCTTCAAGTAAATGGGCGCGGCGCGCGCGGTCCTGCGCGTCCAGATTCAGACTGTCACACTGTGCTTTTGCCGTTCCCAGCTTCTGGCGGCGGGTGTTGAGACGCAGCTCATAGCCCTTAATGGTATTGGTTAAGGACTGAATGCGGTCGTCCGTATCGGAAAGCATCGCGGCGTAGTCGTTTGCGGCGTTTTTCAATTCATCCGCTTGCGCCTGCTTTTCCTTTACCGTACCGTCCACAGAAGAAAGGCGAAGCTCGATTTCGGAAATAGAGGATGCTGCGGTCATTTCGGCTACTTTCATTTCGGTTGCTTGGGCGGTCAGTTCAGTAATCCGGCGCATATAACCGTCGACTTTCCCGTCTGTTTCGCTCATCCCCTGCCGAATCTGTTCGATATCCCGTCCGCAGGCCTGTGATTCCCTATTCTTTTCTTCTATGTATCGGGTTTTTTCACCGATCAGCTTTTTCTTTTCTTCAATTTCTTTGTCCATATCCTGCGCGGATTGTGCGCTCAGGGCGATTTCACGCCGGATACGCTCGATATTCTCATGATTATGCTGAATATCGTTCTGCAAAACCAGAGCCTCGCCGTCCTTTTGGGCGGCATTCTCTTCCAGCTTCGAGGATTCCTGACGAATCTCATCGATTTTCACGGAGCAGGCATTGGAGCTGCTGAAATTCTCATTGATTTCGGTATCTATCTCATTCAGCTCGACGTCAACAGCGTCGTGCTGATTCTGCGCGATAATAATTTTATCCTCATGCTCCCGCAATACTCTGCCGGATTGTTCCAGCGTGTTGAGCCAGATTCCGATTTCAAGCGTACGCTTTTCCCCGGCGTATCCAAGGTATTGCTGCGCCTTTTCCGCCTGCTCCTTTAACGGACCGACACGAGTCTCCAATTCGGAAACGATATCCTGCAAGCGAAGCAGATTTTCATCCGCCTGCTTCAGCTTGCGCTCCGATTCCTCCTTGCGGTAGCGAAAACGGGAAATACCCGCCGCTTCCTCAAATATTTCTCTTCTGTCCTCGGAACGGGCGGCAACGATACTGTCGATTTTACCCTGACCGATTATGGAATAGCCGTCCCTGCCCAGACCGGTATCCATGAATAATTCATTGATATCCTTGAGTCTGACGGAAACCTTGTTGAGTAAATACTCGCTGTCGCCGGAACGGTAATAACGGCGCGTTACCGCCACGCTGTCGTTGTCAAACGGAAGCTGACGGGAAGTGTTGTCGATGTTCAGCGTGACCTCCGCAAAGCCCTGCGCCTTTCGGGTCGGAGTTCCGTTAAAGATGACGTCCTCCATTTTTGTACAGCGAAGCGTCCGGATGGACTGTTCTCCCAAGACCCAGCGCACGGCGTCGCTGATATTGCTCTTGCCGCTTCCGTTGGGACCAACCACGGCGGTTATCCCGTTATTAAAGCTAAGGGTCGTTTTATCCGGGAATGTTTTGAACCCCTGGATTTCCAGTGATTTCAGCAGCACGTTCTCACCCCCATCATAATTCTATAATAAAGCCTTTTTCAGTGATAGTATGGTCGGGTTTTAAAACAGCATGATACCCGAGCTTTTTCAAATCATTAATATTTGCCTTTTTTTGCCCGACTGCAATGGAAACCGTTTTTGGATTGACCCGGATAACCACATCACCCTTCGGCACTGCTTTCTCCCGTAATTGCGTTCTAACCTTCCATAGGAAGCGGCGGCTTTCGCAAAGCTCCCGGAAAGCCGGATGCCAGGGACCGGACAGCATATCCCTTTCCAGCTCCGGGCTGCTGTGCAGCCCCAGCCGAATTACCGGTATCCCCTTTTCTTCAAAAAAGTCCAGCAGCTCCGCGCAGAGTACAATGGAATCCTCCAGATTAAGGGTTTGAAACTCGCCGGAAAGATATTTTTCACCCAGCTGAGTACCGCGCATAATAATTGTCGGATAAATCCGTACACTGTCCGGATGAAGTGCCGCCAGTTTTTCTGCGGTTTGAAGGCCGCCCTGTGCGGTATCGCCGTAAAGCCCGGTCATCATCTGCAAACCGAGCGAAAAACCGGATTTCTGAATCATCGCGGCAGCGGCTTCCACCTGCTCCGCCGTATGACCTCTTCCGTTTAACGCAAGAACACGGTTGTCCATGCTCTGAGCGCCCAGCTCGATCACAGTTACATGATACCGCTTCAGCAAACCTAAAATTTCCTTGTCAATACAATCCGGTCTTGTTGAAACACGGATGCCGCAAAAGGTTCCGTCTTCCACAAAAGGAGCCGCCGCAAAAAGCAGAGACTCCATATAGCTTCGTTCAATCGCGGTAAAGCTGCCGCCGAAAAACGCAATCTCCGCGTTCTTCGTTTCAGAGCCCAAACAGGACTTCGCCGTATTTACAGCGTTAAGAACATCCTGAGGCGAAGGCTGAAACAATTTTCCGGTAATACTTCGCTGGTTACAGAAGCTGCACTGGTGCGGGCAGCCGTTGTGCGGCACAAAAAGCGCGACATTCGCGTGCCTCAATAGCCCATCAGCTCCAGTGCTTCCCGCGCGGCCTGCTGTTCGGCTTCTTTTTTACTGCGTCCGCCGCCTTTGCCGATCACATTATTATTCAGGTGGACTTCCACCGAAAAATGCTTGTCGTGGTCAGGTCCGCTTTCCCCGGTCAGCACATACTCCAAACGCTCCTCCGGGTTTTGCTGAATAATTTCCTGAAGGGCGGTTTTATAATCCTTGAAGGTCTTCGGTTTTGCGGTCTGTAACAAAGGCAGCACAAAACGTAAAATAAACGCCCGTGCTTCCTCCATGCCGCCGTCGATATAAATCGCCGCGATAATCGACTCAAACGCGTCCGCAAGGATAGAGGAACGGGTACGCCCGCCTGAATTCTGCTCTCCATGACTTAGCAGCAGGTATTTGCCGACATCCAGCTGCTTGGAAAAGCCGCAGCACGCCTTCTCGCACACCAAAGCGGCGCGCTTTTTGGTCAAATCACCTTCGGGTAAATCGGGGAAATTCTTAAACAGGTAGTCCGCTACCACTACACCCAGAACAGAATCTCCTAAAAATTCCAACCGCTCATTACTCCCTGCCGCGCACCTTGTCTCGTTTGCATAGGAGGAATGGGTCAAGGCATTTTTCAGGTAATTGTTGTTTTTGAAATGGTAACCCAGCTTATCTTCCAATTCTTTCATAAATACACGCTCCATAAAGCGAATTTATTATTCCGCCTCGCCGGCATTGACTTTTTCCTTGTACTCCTGAACCGACGCCGAAATTTCGTCAACAACACCGCCATCCACATAAGCCTTTGTCAGGCGGAGGGCATTATAAAACGTTTTTGCCGTCGCACTGCCGTGCGACTTGAACACCGGCTTCGCGCAGCCCATTAGCGGAGCGCCGCCGTATTCGTTATAGTCCATCGTTTTTTTCATGATCTTAAAGTCTTTCAGCAGAAGCGCGGCGGCAAGCTTATTGGGCAGATTCTTGGTAAGAATGCCTTTAATCTTACTCATCATCATCATAGCGGTGCCTTCAAACATTTTTAAAATCACATTTCCGGTAAAGCCGTCCGATACAATCACATCGCCCGCGTCGTACGGAATATCGCGGGCCTCGATGTTCCCCACGAAATTGATATTGGAGTTTTTGAGCATTGCGAACGCTTCGTGCTGAAGCTCGCCGCCTTTATGCTCTTCTGTACCAATATTCGCCAACGCGACACGCGGCTGCTTAATCCTCATGACCTTCTCCATGTATACGGAGCCCATAATTCCAAACTGCCGCAGCATATCCGGCTTGCAGTCAACATTCGCGCCGCAGTCGATCAGCATAAAGCATCCCTGGTTTTTTGGCAGAACAGGCGCGAACGCTACCCGTTTGATCCCCGGAATCCGCTTTACGATTAAGGTTGCCCCGACAACCAGTGCTCCGCTGTTGCCCGCGGATAAAAAGGCGTCGCCATCCCCGTTCGCAAGCCTGCGCAAACCCTCTGCCATAGAGGAATTGCTTTTAGATTTCATAACTTCTCCGGCATGGTCCTCCATTGTGATCACGTCGGGTGCATCGATAATTTCCATTCGGGTAAGCGATATTTCATTTTCCTTCGCGACGCGGCGGATTTCATCCTCGCGTCCGGTCAGCATAATGTCAATATCAAGACCCTCCACCGCCTGGGCACAGCCCTTTAATATTTCCAGCGGCGCGTTGTCTCCCCCAAAAGCATCTACTATAATTTTCATGTGACACACCCCAATTCGTTTCATTTATTATTGTACCATTCTTTTCCTCAGTTTCATCGAAAAGAATCAAATATTATGTTTCCTCAGGCAATGCTCCAAATCCTTCAGCGCGCGGTCGGATATTGCCGCATACCGCGCCCTTTTATCCCGTATCGGCGGTTCCACAGGCGGCATCATGCCAAAATTCGCCCCCATCGGCTGAAAATCAGCTTCACTGCCGGCTTCCACATAACGGCTCAGCGCGCCGATCATGGTCGTATTCGGCAGGGTTAGCGTTTCTCCGGCTTTGTAGCGGCTTACGGCGTT
Source organism: Bacillota bacterium (assembly GCA_023420245.1). GTDB lineage: Bacteria > Bacillota > Clostridia > Oscillospirales > Acutalibacteraceae > DATAML01. The sequence goes on from JAEZWL010000196.1 coordinate 11,744, forward strand.
TATTCCGGCCATGAGCCCGGAGGAAGCTGATTCCATATAACCCTCCACCCCGGTGATCTGACCCGCAAAAAACAGCTTCGGGTTGACGCGCGTACTGTAATCTGACCGCAGAACGTTCGGTGAATTTAAGAACGTGTTGCGGTGCATCACCCCATAGCGGGTGTACTCCGCGTTTTCCAAACCGGGAATTAAGCCGAACACACGCTTTTGTTCCCCGAATTTCAGGTTGGTCTGAAAACCGACCAGATTGTAAAGGGTGCCCTGCCTGTCCTCCCTGCGCAGCTGGACGACTGCCCACGGGCGATGACCGGTTGCCGGGTCGCGCAAACCGACGGGCTTAAGCGGACCGAACCGGATGGTATCCGCCCCGCGCTGCGCCATGACCTCAACCGGCATACATCCCTCGTACACCTTCGGGTCAGCGACATCAAAGTCATGAACGGGGGCACGCTCAGCGGATATCAGTTCGGAATAAAAACGTTCATATTCTTCCTTATTCATCGGGCAATTGAGGTAAGCCTCGTCTCCGCCCTTATCATAACGGGAAGCCGCAAAAATACGCTCCATATTCAGGCTTTCGGCGGTAACGACCGGTGCGGCCGCGTCGAAAAAGCTGAGGCTTCCGCCGCACAACGCAAAGATACGTTCCGCCAGCGCATCGGAGGTTAAAGGCCCGGTAGCGACCACCGTAATATTATCACAGGGGATTTCCGTGATTTCTTTTGTAAAAACCTGTATGTTCGGGTGATTTCTGATTTTTTGCGTCGCCATTTCGGAAAACTGATCGCGGTCAACCGCGAGCGCTCCGCCAGCCGGAACACGGTTGGCGTCGGCACACTGCATTAGAAGCGAGCCAAGCCGCCGCATTTCCTCTTTGAGAAGCCCGGCAGCGCTTTCCACCCGGTCGGCCTTTAAAGAATTGGAGCAGATCAGCTCAGCAAAATTCTCGCTGCGATGAGCGGGAGAGAACTGAACCGGTTTCATCTCATAGAGGGAAACCTGGATGCCAGCCTGAGCAATCTGCCAGGCTGCCTCGCATCCCGCAAGACCCGCGCCAATGACTGTGATACTCATTCTTCCTCCGTTTTTTCATAACCGCAATCCGGCGTGATGCAATAATATTTCGGATGTTTCCCCTTTTTCTTCATGAGTGTCTTTCCGCAGCGGGGACACTTTTCCATCGTGGGTTCATCCCAGGAAACAAAGTCGCATTTCGGATATTCGGAGCAGCCGTAAAAAACTCTGCCCTTTTTCGATTTCTTTACGATCACTTTCCCGCCGCACTTGGGGCATTCCGCGCCGTTTTCCTGAACCAGCTTTTTAATGTTTTTGCACTCCGGGTAACCGGGACATGCGATAAACTTGCCGTAACGACCGGTTTTGATTACCATCCTGCGACCGCATTTTTCACAGATGAAATCCGTCTCGTCCTCTTTGAGCTGAATTTTTACGCCCTGCATTTCCTCTTTGGCTTTTTTCAGGGTCTCATCAAAATCTCCATAAAAATCGCGAAGTGTCTGAACCCAGTCTGTTTTACCGCTCTGCACGCTGTCAAGATCATCTTCCACCTGAGCAGTAAATTTCACATTTACAATTTTAGGGAACCGTTCTTTCATCAGCTTGGTTGCAACCTCGCCGAGCTCCGTCGGCTTTAACGCCTTGCTGTCGCGCACTACGTATTCCCTGCCGGTTATCGTCGAAATGGTGGCGGCATATGTGGATGGACGACCGATTCCGTTTTCCTCCAGTGCTTTGATCAGGGAGGCTTCGGTGAACCTTGCGGGCGGCTGGGTGAAATGTTGATTTCCCGCAATTTCCTTCAGCTTCAAAACCATATCGTTTTCAAGCGGTGGAAGCGAGCCCTCGCTCTCCCCCGCCTCGTCTTTTCCTTCTTCATAAAGCACCGTGAAGCCGTCAAAGGTAACGGTATAGCCGGATGCCTTAAAGAGATAGTTCTTTGCCTGTATATCCACCTGAACGGTGCTTTGCAGGCAGTTTGCCATCTGGCAGGCGATGAAGCGCTCCCAGATCAGTTTGTACAGCTTATACTGGTCGGCGGACAGACTGTCCTTGACCTTATCCGGCGACAGGCTGGGCATAGAGGGACGAATTGCCTCGTGACCATCCTGCGCGCTGGCTTTTGTCTTAAAGTGCCGGGGGGTATCCGGAATATACTTTTTTCCCCAGCGCTCCAAAATGTATTCACCCGCATCCTTAATCGCGTCCTCTGAAATACGAAGGGAATCCGTTCTCATGTAAGTAATCAGACCGACGGCTCCCATGTTCTCAACTTCAATACCTTCATAAAGCTCCTGCGCCGCTTTCATGGTACGGCGGGCCTGAAACCCAAGCTTGCGCGAGGCCTCC
>JAEZWL010000067.1 GCA_023420245.1 Bacillota bacterium
GTTAATCGAGGACTATAAGAGATATTATCCCTACGGCGCGTTTGCGGCTACCGTTCTGGGCTTTACAGGCGCGGACAGTCAGGGGCTTGCCGGCGTGGAGGAGAAGTACGACAGTTACTTAACCGGCGTGCCCGGCAAGCTGGTTACGGCAAAGAACGCCATTGGTACGGATATGCCGTTTCAATATGAGCAGAAGGTAGAGGCGCAAAACGGATACAATCTGGTGCTGACGATTGATGAGGTCGTGCAGCATTTTCTCGAAAAAAATCTGGAGGAATGCGTGGTTAAAAATAAAGTTCAGGAGCGTGCCGGCGCGATTGTAATGAATGTAAAAACCGGTGCGATTCTTGGAATGGCAGTAAAGGGAGATTTCGACCCGAATAATCCGTTTGCCATCGCCGATCAAACGGAAGCTGCGAAAATTAATGCCATGCCGCAGGGCGATGCCAGAACCGCTGCGCTGAACGCCGCCCGACAGAAGCAGTGGAGAAACAAAACGGTGAGCGACGTTTACTACCCAGGCTCGGTTTTTAAATCAATTACCGGTTCCGCGGCGCTTGAGGAAGGGGTTGTATCTGAAAATACAGGGTTCAGTTGCCCCGGCGTTTTAGATATCATGGGGACTAAAATCCATGAATGGAAAGCCGGGGGCTTTGGGCATCTGACGTTTGCGGAAGGCATTTGCCATTCAAGTAACGTCGTTTTTATGCAGGTTGGTCAAAGGCTTGGACCGGAACGGTTTTTTAAATATTTCAGCGCCTTCGGTCTGACCCAGAAGACAGGAATCGATTTGCCGGGCGAGTCGCGCAGTCTTTATTATACAGCCGATCAGCTCAATCCGGTCGAACTGGCTACCTCGTCCTTTGGACAGAGCAATACGGTTACCCCCATTCAAATGCTTACCGCGGTTGCTGCGGTATCAAACGGCGGATATATCGTACAGCCCCATGTTGTAAGCCAGATTATTGATGACAGCGGAAATATTATTAAAACAGTGGATACCAGCCCAAAGCGGCAGGTTATTTCCAACGAAACCTCAAGACGTATGAGCGCGATTATGCAGCAAAACGCGGCAACTGGCACGGCAAAGAACGGTGGAGTGCCCGGTTATCGAGTCGGCGGCAAAACCGGTACGTCACAGAAAACAGGAAAGCAAAATGAATATATCGCATCCTACTGCGGCTTTGCGCCTGCCGATGACCCTCAGTATATAATGCTTGTTTTCGCTGATGAACCGCACGGCTCCAGCTATTACGGAAGCATGGTAGCAGGCCCCACCTTTGCACAGACAATGCAGGAGATTCTTCCGTATCTGGGTGTGGAGCGGAAATACAGCGAAAAGGAATTGACGCAGCTCGACCAGAAAACACCGGATGTGACCGGAAAGACTGTGGCGCAAGCGAAGAATGATCTCGTAAACGCCAATCTGACCCCGAAGGTTTACGGCAGCGGTGAAAAGATTGTTTCTCAGGTTCCGGAGCCGGGAAAAACCATCCCACAGAGGGGAACGGTCGTACTGTTTACAGACGACAGCAGCGCAAACAAGACGGTTACGGTGCCGAAGCTCGTGGGTCTGTCGCTTTCAGCGGCAAACCGTGCCGCCGGCAATGCCGGAATCAATATTCGCGTTACCGGAGCCGCGCTCACAGGAACCAACACCGTTTCCAATTCACAAAGTATTCCTGAGGGAACTAAGGTCGTTCCAGGCACGGTTGTAACCGTAGGATTTGTTGAACCGGATCAGGTTGAGTAAATGACTTGAAGGAATGGTTATTATGGAGTATCCTCACGCCGCCGCAAAGCTTATCGCCGTTTGTGATAAATCCGGGCATACTACCGAGGTGCTGAAAAAGATTCTGAAAATTTGCGGGCGGGATAACTATCATGTTATGCCCGCAGATGCTCCCTTTGAACCGGCGCTGCAACCGGCTGTGCTTCTTTACTATGATGTGCTGACTGTGGGGGAGGCCTGCCGCTTTCCTCTCTGTGTTGCCCGGTATGAATCCGCAGGGCTTCCCCAATTGCAGGGGTTGAAGCCGCGTACCTTCTCTGTGGAAAATAACCGTGCCGATTTTACCGCCTGTAACATCCGCCGCGTAGAGAGCCTGATTCAGTTTGAAATCGTTGGCGTCGGGGTAATTGGGAGGGTAAAGCTTCCCTGTAAATATGAACCCTCGGTCGAAATCTTGTTAGCCGCCGCCGCCGCCGCTATATCGTGCGGAGTTCCCTTTGCGGAGGTTTTGGAGGCCCTGAATCACTTTGAAGCTCAGGAAAAATAAAGGAAATCATTGTGTTATAGTCGATTGACTATATAATATAACGAAAACCTCTGTCCGCAAAAGAAATTCTCCGGGGCTTATTCGGATGAGAATATTATCGGCGTTTTGACGGCGGCAGTGGTATGATAGCCTGTGAATCGGGCAACAATGAAAAAGGTGGAGTAAGAACATATGAACTCAGTTTGGACAATTGCGGCGGCAATTCTTTCCTTCGCAATCACTGCTATCCTCGGAAAGTGGATGATTCCGTTTCTGCACAAAATTAATTTTGGTCAAACCATTCGGGAAGTTGGCCCGAAATGGCATCAGAAAAAAAACGGGACGCCGATTATGGGCGGATTTATGTTTATCATCGGAATTTTTCTGGCGGTACTGATTTGTGTGCCGATGTATTATCAGGCGGCAAACCAGAGCTCGCTCGATATGCTGATGCGCACAAAGATCTTCGGCGGATTATTTTTGGCACTTGGCTTCGGTGCAATCGGCTTTTTTGATGATTATATCAAAGCGGTTAAGAAACGTAATCTTGGGTTGAATGTAAGGCAGAAATTAGTATTACAATTTGTTGTTGCCGGTGCGTATTTATACTCTTTGTATTTGGCAGGCGCCAGCTCCTCCACATTGGTGCCCTTTGTGGGAAGCGTGAACCTCGGTGTCTGGTATTGGGTGATTGCGGCTGTCGGAATTGTCGGCATTGTAAACGCGGTAAACTTTACAGACGGAATCGACGGGTTGAACGCGTCGGTCACATTCTTTGTGGGGATTTTTTTCCTGATTATCTCCGGAATGCTTGCCGTCAGCGGGATCAGTATCCTTTCGGCTTCGCTGGTGGGAGGCTGCCTGGGATTTCTCATCTGGAACTTTAATCCCGCAAAGGTGTTCATGGGCGATACCGGCTCGCTGTTTTTGGGAGGTATGGTTTGCGCGTTAGGCTTTGGCATCAATATGCCGATTCTGATTTTGCCGCTCGGTATGATTTATATTTGCGAAATCCTTTCCGTTGTGCTTCAGGTCAGCTATTTTAAGATTTCGCACGGAAAACGTATTTTTAAAATGAGCCCGATTCACCATCATTTTGAAATGTGCGGCTGGGGCGAAGCAAAAATATGCTTTGTGTTCAGTTTGGTAACTGTTTTAATGGGAGTGCTTTCCGCATTGCTTGTCGCATACGGGATATAAATTGACAAATTAGGCAGAAGGATTATGCTTTAATAAATAGAACTCTTTTTCTGCGGATGAACGCTATAGATTCAGGAGAAGAAATAGGCTAGAAGGGGGACAATCATGACGAAATCAAGTGAGACGGCCGGTCGCAAGACCGCTTCCGTTCGCCGGGGAAAAACAGAGCCGGTCAGTGAGCCGACCTTCACAAAGCGTATTAAAAAGAAATTCCGGCTGTTCTCTGTGCGCTCCGGGCTGGATTTGCCGTTTTTGTTTCTCACCCTTACCCTGCTGGTCATCGGGTTGATCATGTTGTTTTCCGCGAGCTACGCGAACGCTTATTACCAGCACAACGGCAACAGCTATTATTTTATCAGCCGTCAGGTCGTGTTTGCCATTCTCGGCGTAATTGCGATGATTTCGATCTCTTATTTTGATTATCATCACCTTCATAAATTCGCTGTTCCGATTCTGGTTATTTCCTATATGATGCTGGTACTGGTTTTGTTTACCCCGCGCATCAATGGCGTGCACCGTTGGATCAGCCTCGGCTCGTTCAGCCAGTTTCAGCCGTCCGAGCTGGCCAAATTCGGATTGATTCTGATCTATTCCCATTTGATTTCCATCAATTTCAAGCGAATGAATACGTTTCGCTACGGAGTTTTGCCGTATATTCTGATTCTTGGGGCAATCGCAGGTCTTCTCGTTTTGGAGCCCCATGTTTCAGCGACCGTTATTGTAACAATTCTGGCGGGCGTGATGCTGTTTATCGGCGGGGTGCGTCTGCGCTGGTTTGGCATGGCGTTCGGAGCGGTGGGCGCGGTGGTTGCCTATCTGGTGCTTTTTTCACAGAAGTTCAGCTACGCCAACGACCGGATTGTCGCGTGGCTGAACCCCTTCACCACCGAGAGCAAGGCGCTTATGGCAGATACCTGGCAGACCCGGCAGTCACTGTACGCAATCGGCTCCGGCGGCTTGCTGGGGCTTGGTCTGGGGCAATCCAGACAAAAATATCTGTATTTGCCGGAACCGCAGAATGACTTCATCTTTGCGATTGTCTGCGAGGAGCTCGGGTT
>JAEZWL010000026.1 GCA_023420245.1 Bacillota bacterium
GCTTTACGGTATAGCCTTCTGTCTGTGCGAATGCCTGAGCGATTCCTGAGCCCATGGTTCCTGCGCCAATTACACCAACTATCATGATTAATCCTCCTGATTCCAATCTTATTTATTTACAAACGGATCGGGTTTACGTTTCTCAATGAAGGCCGTCATAGCGTTTCTCTGATCTTCCGATTCAAAGCATCCGCCAAATTGTTCTGCTTCAATTGCGATTGCCGCGTCGATATCAACCTGCATTCCGTCGTTGACTGCCTTTTTCAAAGCACGGACAGCAATTGGCGCATTCGCAGCGATTCTGCCGGCCATTTTCATGCATTCGTCCATCAGCTGATCAGCCGGATAAACCGCGTTTACCAAACCAAGCCTTAACGCCTCGTCGGCCTTTACCTTGCCGCAGGTATAAAGCAGTTCCTTTGCTTTGCCGATCCCAATGGTGCGGGCAAGTCTCTGTGTACCGCCGAAGCCGGGGGTGATGCCGAGACCGGTTTCCGGCTGAGCAAACAACGCATTTTCTGACGCAATACGGATATCGCAGCTCAGTGAGAGCTCACAGCCGCCACCAAGCGCAAAACCGTTTACCGCCGCAATTACCGGAATCGGGAGATTTTCAATTTTGCGGAATACCGCATTGCCCTTTTCCCCAAACGCCTTGCCTTCGGCTTTGGTCAGCTTGCTCATCTCTCCAATATCCGCGCCGGCAACAAAAGCCTTCTGACCCGCTCCGGTGAGAATCAGGCAGCGGGTATCGTCGATGGAAACAGCGTCCACCACAGCTTCCAGTTCGGTAAGCACTTCGCTGTTCAGCGCGTTAAGAGCCTTTTCACGATCGATCGTGATGATTCCGATAAAACCGTTCTGTTCGTATTTCACGTAATTCATAATCTGATAACCATCCTTCATGTATCGTGATTATTCGCCCATCTTTACAATGGAGGAAACACCCATGCCGCCGCCTACGCAAAGAGTTGCAAGACCGTACTTGGAATTTCTGCGCTTCATTTCATAAAGCAGGGATACCAGAATACGGCAGCCGGATGCGCCGACTGGATGACCGATTGCAATTGCGCCGCCGTTTACGTTAACCTTAGACATATCAAGATTCAAAAGCTTTGCAACTGCAAGGGACTGCGCAGCAAAAGCTTCGTTTGCTTCAATCAGATCCATATCATCAACGGTAAGACCGGTCTTTTCCATGATCTTCTTTGTGCTGAACGCCGGGCCTACGCCCATGATCGCCGGGTCAAGACCTGCGGACTGTCCGGCAACCCAGGTTGCCATCGGTACTACGCCAAGCTCTTTTGCCTTTTCCTCGCTCATCACCACGATGGCAGCCGCGCCGTCATTAATACCGGATGCGTTTGCCGCAGTTACGGTTCCGTCTGGCTTAAACGCAGGCTTCAGCTTTCCGATACCTTCCGCAGTCACGCCAGCACGCGGACCTTCGTCCTTATCAAACATAACGATATCTTTTTTTACTTTAACCGGAACAGGAACAATCTCTTCCGCAAATTTGCCCTCTGCCTGTGCTTTTTCGCATTTTTGCTGACTGTTTGCAGCAAATTCATCCTGCATTTCGCGGGTAATGCCGTATTTCTCAGCTACATTTTCCGCCGTAATCCCCATATGATAATTATTAAAGGCATCCCAAAGTGCGTCCTTAACCATAAGGTCAACAACCTTACCATCGTTCATACGATAGCCGTAACGTGCTTTTTCCAATGCATACGGAGCAGCTGACATATTCTCCATACCGCCGGCTACGATGATATCGGCTTCTCCTGCCTCAATCAGTGCCGCCGCCATATTAATGGCTTTCAGACCGGAACCGCATACATTATTCAGTGTCAGTGCCGGAACGGATTCCGGAACCCCAGCCTTGACGGACGCCTGACGCGCTACATTCTGACCAAGACCCGCCTGAATAACACAGCCCATCAGAACTTCGTCGACCTGGTCCGGAGAGATTTTAGCGCGGTTTAATGCTTCTTTGATGACGATGGAGCCGAGGGTTGCCGCGGGGATATCCGCCAGTGTACCGCCCATCTTCCCAACTGCCGTACGCACTGCTCCCGCTAATACGATCTTCTTTGACATTGTGTTTGCCTCCTTTAATTTTTGGTTTCAAAAAGAGAATTAATTACATCATAAAATACAATCAACTGTGTTAGTTAAATAACAGTCAATCTAATATGTTAAATATATCACAATATCTTATAATATGCAATACATTAAACCGAATTTGTTAATTTTTTGGCAACCGGATTCAACTCACGGGGACACGCCTGCCCAAGATTATCGTTCCAGCGTTTGTGGAAGCCGAATTTGATTTTATTCACAAGGATAGTGAACGCCCCACTCTTCACGCAGATCATCCATCATTTTTAAAATCCGGAGCGTTTCTTCATGCGGCATTTCGGGGCACTCGAGCTTCCCCTGTTCCAAAGCCTTCGCCGCGGCGCGCACTTCGTATTCATAACCGGTAAAATCAAACGGCAGAGAATAGACCTTCGGCTCCGCCTCATTGTTGCTGTAAACGCGGATTTCCTGCGCATACCAGAATTTATCTATTTCCATTCTTCCCGAAGTACCGTAAATCACCGCATTGTTCTTCATGGCACTGTAAAAAGAACTGTTCAAGATCGCCATCCTGCCATTTTTATAAACCAGAGTGATACTGTTCTGTGCATCGACGCCTTTTTCTGTTTTTATCGCGGCGGATATCACTTTTTCTACCTCCGTTCCAAAGAATATAGACGCAAAATTAATGGTATAGATACCAAGATCCAGAAGCGCACCGCCGGCTAACTCCGGCGAAACAAGTCTTTCAATATGAGTTAATTTTTGCCCAAAGGTGGCCGTCAGCGTCAACGGTTCGCCGATTACGCCGCTATCCAATAGTTCATGGAGCTTTTTCACGAATGGTTGAAACCTTGTCCAAACCGCTTCCATAATGAATAAATTACGGCTTTTCGCTAAATCAATTAATTCTTTTCCCTGCTTGGCATTAACCGTAAACGCTTTTTCACACAAAACATTCTTATTATGCAGCAGACAAAGCTTCGTGTGCTCATAATGATGGGAATGCGGAGAAGCCACATAAATTAAATCGACATTTTCATCACTCGCCAGTTCTTCATAAGAACCGTACGCTTTTTGAAAACCGTATTTTTCAGCCAAAGCCTGTGCGCGGTCAAGGCTTCTGGCAGCAATCGCGTAGGGTTGGACCTCATCCATCTGGGATACCGTCCTGGCCATTTTCTCCGCAATGTTCCCTGCGCTGAGAATAGAGAAATTAAGCTTTTTCATATCGTTGTCTCCCTATAAATTATTTTTTAGATAACCCTTAAAATCCCGGATGAAACCATCTACTACATGATCGGGTGTCGCCCAAGAGGTAACCAAACGGATAGCAGTTTCCTCTCCGGATATTTTTTTCCATATTTCAAAATCATAAGCATCATGCAAGCTTTCAATTAAACGATTGGGAAGAATAGGAAACAATTGATTTGTAGGAGAAAAAGCTAGGAATTTTAATCCGGCCTCCGCTATGGTATCGCGAAGGCGCTTCGCCGCATCGTTCGCATGCTTTGCAAGCTTAAAATACAAATCATCTTGAAAAAGCGCTTCAAATTGAATTCCAAGCAGCATGCTTTTAGCCAGCATTGCGCCCTTCTGTTTTAAACTATAACGAAAATCCTCTTTTAACGCTTGGTTTACGATAATCAACGCTTCCCCTAACAGGGCACCGTTCTTCGTTCCTCCGATATAAAACGCATCGGTGGCGCCAGCTATATCCTGTAGGGTAAGATCAGCACCTTCAGCTGTTAACGCGGAACCTAATCTCGCTCCGTCCAGAAAAAGATAAAGATTTTTTTCTTTGCAATAATCACTTAGGCTTGTCAGTTCCGACTTGGAATAGATTGTGCCAACCTCCGTCGAATTTGAGATATAAACCAATTTCGGCTTTACCATATGCTCATCCGTATGGATTTGCAGAACGGAATCAACCAGCTCCGGTGTGAGCTTTCCGTCCGCACACGGAGCTGTGAGAACCTTGTGACCGGTGGCTTCAATGGAACCGGTTTCGTGAACATTGATGTGTCCGGTATCCGCGCAAACCGCCGCCTCATGCGGTCTTAAAAACGAAGAAATCGCGGTCAGATTGGTCTGTGTTCCGCCTGAGAGAAAATGCACATCCGCATCCTTACAGGCTATTTTCTCCCGAATAAATTCAGCCGCGCGCATACTGTGGCAATCCTTCCCGTAAGCCTCATTCTGCACCCTGCTTGCCTCGGCAAGCGCTTCTAGAATTCTGGGATGAGCTCCTTCGCTGTAGTCGTTCTTAAAGCTGTACATTATTTTTCCTCCATACGCTTACTGATTTTTTATGAATTGCTCCAGGTCGTCCATTTTTCCAGAAGCAGACCCTTGGTTTAGTTCTGCGGAACCGCCGCCGCGGCCATTGAAAAGCTGATTTAACTGCTTTCCAACAGGGCGGACATCCACATTCTTACTGCCGATTGCGTATTTGTATCCGTTTATATCGTCCCCGGAAAACACGGCGGCGATTCCTCCGCAGTGTTCGCTTAACAGCAGGCAGAAATTCCGCAGCTCATTGGGTCCTAAGTCATTCTCAAACAAGCAAATATTCTTTGTATTCTCTTCTACAGCGGAGGCCTTGAGCTCAAATAATTGATTTTGCATTATAATCATCTGTTGTTTTAACAGATTGTTTTCCGTTAGCAAACGTTCTGTTGCTGCTACCACTTCTTCCTGTTTTGCAGATAACAGTGCGGAAATTTTATTCACGCTTTCCGCTTTCTCGCCATAATCGCCAAGTGCGCGCGAACCGATTAATAAGGTTACTCGCGTGCCTCCTTTATACCGTTGAGAAGAAAGCAGCTTAATTGCGCCAATTTCACCGGTCCTCGCCACATGGGTTCCGCAGCAGGCACAGATATCATAATCCTTCACTGTAACGATACGAACGTCTCCGCTTAATTCTTTTTTGCTCCGGTAGTCCATCGACGCTAATTTTTCCGGCGACGGATATTCCGCGCAAATCGGAAGGTTTTGAAATACCGCGGCATTTGCAAGAAACTCCACCGTAGCCATATGATCATCATTCAGCGCTCCGTTAAAATCCACCGTAACTGCTTTAGAGCCCATATGAAAACCAACATTATCAAGCCTGAACAATTTGTGAACAATCCCAGACACAATATGTTCCCCGGAATGCTGCTGCATCAGCAAAAAACGGTTAGGCCAGTGTATCCCTCCGGTCACTGTCATCCCCGGCTCAAGCGGCCGATTGGTCGTATGAATAATCACGCCGTCTTTTTCCTGAACGTCCAAAACATTCACCGTGTTTAAAACACCAATATCAGATGGCTGACCGCCGCCTTCCGGATAAAATGCGGTTCTGTCCAAAATTACAGAGAAACAATTTTCCTGTTTTCTGCATTCTAAAACCTTGGCGGTAAACGTTTTTAAATAAGTATTTTTATAAAATAATTTCTGTGTCCTTTTCCCCATGATTTTTCATCTTTCTTTCCTGTTTTTTGATATTATTAATTATTATAGCATAAAAACAATGGGTATAAAAATCTATCTCTCCAATAATTTTCTGTGATTTCATAACATAATATAAAAAGGTACGGCTGCTGCCGTACCTCAAAAATATTAATTATCCCGCAATAGAACCGGCATCGGTATGTACCGCGATAAATCGATCCCGCCATACGCACCAACAGGTAATTGCACCGATAACAATAATCCCGCCGAACAACGCGTAAATACCGGGAGCTTCACCATCAAAAAGGAATACCCATATCGGGTTTAAAAGAGGCTCAATCGCGCCAATCAGGGAACACGCCAACGGCGGACAGTCCTTTACCGCCAATCCGTATAACACATACGGGATACCAAGCTGCACAACGCCAAGCGCCAAAATACTGATTAACGAGAGCGGCGTGACCGGCGCAGGAAACAGAAAAATCGTCGGAACGCCTATGAAAGCGGTTATTAAATGTCCGATCAGAATTCCGCTCATGCGGGAATCTTCATCTGCCCTGCCGGTAATTACATACATACCCGCCATTAGAGCACCCGCCAGAATAGCGATACAGTTACCCAAAAGATTACCCGCCCCGAGTTTGTCAAAAAAGAACAGAGAGATTCCAAACAGAGTGGCGGCGACCGTGATAATATCCGCCTTATGAAAATGCTGATGAAACAGCAACGCAGAGATAACGAGAATAAAAATCGGGGAAGTAAATTGCAGCACAATCGCGTTTGCCGCTGTAGTCAGTTTATTGGCGCTTACAAACGCAAGAAAGGTACCGGAAACAAAAATACTTCCAATAACGGATTGCTTATTGAACTTTATCTTTCTATTTGTCAACCGCATAAATACAAAAACAACGACTGCCGCAATCAGGCTTCTCATGCCCGCAATCGTCAGGGCATTCCAAGGAATCAATTTTATAAAAATGCCTGCGATACTCCATAAGCTTGCACATACCGACATCAAAACAATCGCGTTCCTTTGCGGATTCTTCTTGCCCATCTCTCAATTCCTTTTCCCAATAAATTGATGCCGGTAAATGATTCATATTACACGGCGCTCCTAAATATAATACTGGAATGAGAACAGAAATGCAATAAAAAAGACGCTCCGCATTGCGAAACGTCAGATTTTATCCGATTAATTCATTTTTTTCTTTGATAGACGAAAAACTACCAACCCAAAAAACACAATCACGGTTATCGTTAACAGCATTATACAGAGCTCCGCATTTATCGTCTGACCATTCATTTGATAAAGAACACCCATATGATACTTAAAGGTGTCAATTGTTTCTGAAGGGGCTGAGGCAAAGGTATTTGAAATCGCCTGTTCCATCATTACGCTTCGGAACAGCGAACCGGCATAAGAAACCGGAAAGATTTTGATTAAAAACTGGATGGTGCTATTTAAATCCCCAATCGGAATATAGATTCCAGTTAAAAAACCGATGGAAGTTCCAACAATAATGCTTGCTGTAGAAAACGCTCTCCGGCTCTGGAAAAAGCTCACCAGAAAGAACATCATGGCACTTGAGGAAATAACGGATAGCGGAATAATCCCGAAAACCTTAAGCATATTTTCAACAGACAGGAGTTGACCACCCCGCAGAACGATATAAGCTTCGGCAAAAGCAAAAGCGAATATGCTCATAATTATACCGATAATAACTGCACTAAGAGCATATCCCCCAGCCAAATAGGACCTTTTCATCGGGGATGTAAAAAAGTCCTTTGTGATTTTATCCGCATTATCATCCACCATAATTCCCAACACGCCCAGCGTAGTTGTAACTCCGGTGATGGACAGGACACCGGCCATAATCCAACTGTCCATCAGATATTTAACTCCCGCCGCGTTCTTGATATTGCTGATCATGGAGTCTCCAAGAAAAAACAGGTAGAGTACAAAAACAATGATGATGGATAATAAAGAGAAAAATACGGATGTTTTATCGCGGAAATATAGCTTCAAGTTCCGCTTTATCATTACTAGCATTCTCGAATTCCCTCCCCCGTTATTTGAATAAACACATCATTCATTGTTCCGTTAATAACCTGAAAATTCCGGATGTGACTCTCAATCTTCTTTATGATCGGAATCGCTTCCAGCGTACTGTGCAGAGAAATACTGACACAGCCTGATTCCAAACGATAGGAGGTATGCTCAAGCTCCAAAGCCTGCGTTAATTTTTCCAGGTCCGCAGCGTTTATCTTCAGAAAATCCGAGCTGTATTTTTCTTTTAGTTCTGCCGGCGTACCTTTTGCCGAAATCATTCCATGATCAATAATCGTAATATAATCCGCTTTTTCCGCTTCTTCCATGTAATGCGTGGTAAGAAAAACCGTCATGCCGCTTTCCTTTTGAATCATTCGAACCGTATCCCAAATTGTTTTTCGCGTCTGAGGATCCAATCCCGTTGTCGGCTCATCCAGAAACAACAGCTTCGGCGTATTAATCAAAGCCCGGGCAATATCGGCACGACGTCGCTGGCCGCCGGATAATTTCCCGTAAGGACGACTCATAAATTCGGTAACTCCGGCAGTTTCCGCAGCCCTGCTTACCGCTGATTTTAGTTTTTTCCCGGATAAGCCATAGAAACCGCCCCGGGTAAGCAAATTTTCCTGTACAGTAAGCATCGGGTCTAACAGACTTTCCTGAAACACCACACCAATCGAGGACCGGATATCCGCGTCATCCCTGCCTACTTCCAAGCCGTTTATTTCTACTCTGCCGCTGTCCGGTCTAAGCAGTGTACACAGAATTTGAATTGTTGTTGACTTTCCTGCACCGTTCGGTCCAAGAAACGCAAAAAAGGTTCCCGTTTCTACGTAGAAATCAATCCCTTTTACCGCCTGAATTTCTCCATAAGCCTTTTTCAGCTCAGAGACGGTTAAAATTTGTTTCATACTTTCCCTCATTTCTCATTTGACTTACCTCTGATTATTCTTATTTTTTTATTAATGCTGTCTGCTTCAACTGTATTTTTAATTATCGTTACACCGAATACGCTAAAGTAAATTATGAAAATCATAATAGAAATGGATAAGACATTCTTCCAAGAAAAACGAAGCATATCAAAACCAAACCCCAGTACAAAAACCGATAAAAATGTATTAATTATATCTACTATTACTTTTCTTAATAAACTTTTACTTGTAAGAAAAATTTTATCTGTAAAGAACATAAGGATTACAACACAGCTGGTCATGGCAAAAAGTTTAAAGACAGTAACTGCATCGGGCTGCGGAAAGTAAGAAACAACTCCAAGAGCTGAATAAATGAGCATTAAAAGAGAAAATGAAATGCAATCATAAGTAAAATATTCTTTAAAACTAGACATAGCCTTCCCTCCTTACAAATTAAGTTTTTCTTTGACGGACTGCAAATAATGGCGGGTAATCATTACTTTTTCATTATTGATAAGCTTCGCTTCCATTTTTCCGTTAAGTAAAGCTTTAACACTTTCCAGTTTCATGATGTTTAAAATACAGGATTTGCTGATCCTAACGAAATTGGTTGCGGCTAATTGCTGTTCCAGCTCATATAATCTTAACTCGCTTTCATATACCTCTTTCCTGCAATAGATAAATGTTTTTTCATCAATCGATTCGAAGTAAAAAATATCTTCCAGTTTGATGAGATAGCTTGAACCATCCCTCTTCCCGGTTAAAGAAAAGGAATAAAGACGGATTTGCGCAATCAATTTTTCCAAATCAGGATCAATCAATCCGCAGCGTATGGTAATCTCAACCTCCTTATTTTCCAAAGACTGATCAATCACTAGCTTCAATTGTTATCCCCCCTATCCAATCCCCGTCTGATTTTAGGATATCATGGGCAATAAACGAATGCAATTAAAATACGTTAAAATGCATATTTCAGCTGTAAAATGCATATCAAGAGAAAAGTGTTTGTATTATATACACATAAATATTTATATTTTATGTTATTTTTTAATATATATTTACAAATATGGACGTGCTATAATGCAAATATGTATAAATTATTAACTTAAAGGGGCTGATTAAATGAACTTAGGTATCACGTTTTTCCTAATCCTGTCCTGCATTATTTCCCTCCTTTCCTTCTTGTTTGCGGCATGGCTGTACCAGTGGGTGAAAAAGCGTCCTTCCTCAAACGAACGAATTGCAGAAGTCGGCAATTTGATTAAGAGTGGTGCAAATACCTTCCTAAGAAAAGAGTATGCGATTCTTGCTAAATTTGCAGGGGTAGCCGCATTATTGATACTCATTTTTCTGCCCACACCAATTTGGCAGGGCAATCCGCTCGACAACGTAACAATGGCTCTGGCTTATATTTTCGGTACAATATTCTCCGCAATAGCCGGAATAATCGGTATTCGGATTGCTACAATCGCAAATGTAAAAACAGCGGAAGCCGCCCAGCAGGGGATTAAACCCTCCTTTATGGCAGGTTTTCGCGGCGGCGCGGTCATGGGAATGGCTGTTGTAGGCGCAACGCTGCTCGGCGTTACGCTGGTAATGCTTATCACCAACAACACGAGCGCTTTGCTGGGGTTCAGCTTTGGCGCCAGTTCCCTCGCACTATTTGCGAAAGCCGGCGGCGGTATTTTTACGAAAACAGCAGATATCAGCGCCGACCTGGTCGGTAAGGTAGAGCTTGGAATTCCGGAAGACGACCCGCGAAATCCTGCCGTTATCGCCGATAATGTTGGTGATAACGTCGGCGACGTTGCCGGCATGGGAGCCGACCTGTTCGACTCCAACGTCGCGTCCATGGCGGCGGCACTTGTTATCGCTTCTACGCTGGATCAATCGGCAGGTCACAATATCAATTCCAGTATGGTTTTCTGTTATGCGGCGGCAGGTCTTTTAGCGTCCATTATCGGTGTTGCCACCGCGAGAATGGGTAAAAAAGGAAGCCCGACAAAAGCGTTGAACAGCAGCACCTATGTCACTACATTGATTTTCGGTATTTTAACAGCGGTCGCTACATACGCGTTCAACTTCAACTGGCGTATCTGGGGAGCCAGTGCGGTCGGATTGCTGGTCGGTGTCATCATCGGCATCGCGAGCGACTATTTTACAGACGACACGAAACGTCCTGTCCATCATGTGGCGAAGGCTTCTGAATCGGGCGCGGCGTTTACGATCCTCTCCGGTGTTTCCTACGGCTTCATCAGCACACTTCCGGCAATGCTCGGCATTGCAGTTTCCGCTTTGGCGGCCTATAAGCTCTGTGAACCAATAGGACCCGGCTACGCGTTGTTCGGAATCGCCATGGCGGCGGTCGGAATGCTTTCCATTGTGGGAATGATTATCTCCAATGACGCTTACGGACCGATTGTGGACAATGCCCGCGGTCTTGCGGAAATGGGAAATCTCGGTGATGATGTTCTTGAAATCACGGATTCTCTGGACAGCGCCGGTAATACCGTAAAAGCAATCACAAAAGGCTTCGCGATCGGCGCTGCAGGCTTAACCGTTATCGCACTTTTAGGAGCGTTCATCAGTGAAGTAAATGTAGCGGCTGCGGCTCTTAAGCTACAAACCATCACAGGCTTTGATATTATGAACCCGGTGGTCTTCTTCGGACTTCTGGTCGGCGCCTCCATCCCGGCTGTTTTCTCCGCAATGCTTATGCTTGGCGTGGATCGCAACGCACAGAGGATGGTAGCTGAAATTCATCGTCAATTCCGTGAAATTCTGGGTTTAAAGGAAGGCAAAGAAGGGGTTGTTCCCGAATACGGAAAATGCATTGAAATTGCAACGGTTGGCGCGTTACGTGAGCTCATCCCGGCCGGACTCATGACCATCCTTGCGACTCTGGCCGTTGGATTCATCGGCGGCGTACAGGCAATTGGCGGATTCCTGTGCGGCAACATTATCAGCGGTCTGCTGCTGGCCCTGTTCATGAGCAATGCAGGCGGGCTGTGGGATAACTCCAAGAAATTCATCGAATCCGGCAACCACGGCGGAAAAGGCTCCGACGCTCATAAGTCGGCGGTTGTTGGCGATACCGTCGGTGATCCGTTCAAGGATACCGCGGGTCCGTCGCTCAACACGCAAATCACCGTCGTATCCCTTGTTTCCTCTTTGATGTCGACCATCTTCCTGACCTGTTCTCTTGTCCATTAAACAATGTACTCCCGGATAAAACCGTGAGCTTACCTTATCATTAAAGAGAAGCAACAGACAATTTTTCTGTCTGTTGCTTCTCTTTTTGTGTTATTCGCTCAATTTAGATGCGGGGTAAAAGCGATTGCTTTTTTGACGTTCATAGACAGAGTTCAAGTCCTGCTTGTCTGGATAATCATTATGACCTTATCCTAAAAAGCTTGGTCTTTTTAATCAAAATCTCAACTAAAATAAAAATTGTAAAGCAAAATACCAGGGTCGATATCACGAAATTTTAGCGGTAGATTCGAACTCTAATTACAATTTAAATTGAGTTTCAAAGCATTGATTACTGGAGTGTCCGCGCCACTTTGTATAATAAGTTCATCGAATTCATGCTGTAAAAAGACCATCTCGGGTTTTGCTGCAACACAATGCTTCGCCATGGTTGTCTCCGCAAGAGTTGTCCTCATAAAAACTGCGAATAATATTGTCAAAAAAGGTGCCGGAAAATCCAGCCAGAACAATTTTGAGGGGGTAGGCTTTACACCGATTTTCCTAAGAACCTGCCTTCCCTCCTGAATTCCCTTTACCATTTGCTTAACACGATGATACGAATGGCCCAGCTTGACGTTATCGCAGTCAACTCCATATAAAGCGTTGGCTATATTTGTCACTAATGCAACATGAGTTTTTTGCCACGCATCCATGTTGCCGCTAAATACCGAAGGAATTTTTGCTTGTTTGAACAGCTTTATTAAGGTTTCAACACGCTGACTCTTTTCACCGTTATATTCTCCGAACGTGGTCGTTTGAAAGGCTCGTTGAATTCCTTTTCCTATAAAATAATACACCTTTCCGAGTTTTAATTCTCCGCCGGCAGAAGGGAACCCTAGCATAATCCGCTCTTTCCCCACAGCGGCTATCCAATCGTCGTATCCATTTGCCGTATTCACGACAAATACAATATTTTTTGAACAGTTTTGAGCTAATGTTGCAAGTACCGAATCTACCTGCGTTCTTTGCATTGCAACAATGATATAATCATAATAACTGTCTGATAGAAGCCTTTCAATCACATTGACAGAAACTTGTTCTTCTTTTTGGGTGTTGGGATTAATAAAACAAATCCCTTGGCTTTTTAGCTCATTGTATCTTTTGCCGCGAGCCAAAACGGTCACGTCGTTTTCCGCCAAGGCGAGCCTTGCCGCAAAAATGCTTCCAATGACACCCGCACCATAAATACATATTTTCAAATTTGTTCTCCTATTTATACTCAGTATTTTAATTTTATCACAAATTTTACCATATGAAAACGAAAACCCATGTGACAGTTTGAATCCTGTCACATGGGTTTTCGTGGTGCGAGGGGGGGGACTTGAACCCCCATGAAATTGCTTTCACATGGACCTGAACCATGCGCGTC
>JAEZWL010000104.1 GCA_023420245.1 Bacillota bacterium
AGGAGCTTTGGTCGCCATCAATGCTGCGCTTGAAAGGCCTGAGTTTGTTAGCAAAATCGTTGCCGATAGCTTTGAAGGGGAAAGGGCATTGAATGATTTTACTAAAAACATTGTAAGTGATCGAGAACGTTCAAAACAGGACGAAGGAGCAAGAGTGTTTTATCAAGCAATGCACGGCGATGACTGGGAGACTGTGGTTGATAATGATACGGTCGCAATTGCTGAACACGCGAAAACGATTGGTCATTTCTTTCACAAGCCGATTTCTCAGTTACAGGCAGATATATTAATGACAGGAAGCCTAGAAGACGAATTTGCTAAATTAGTAGACAAGGATTTTTATAGAAACGAATATAGTAGGATGAGAAAAGAAATTAGGCATGGAGAGGTTCTCCTTTTTCCGCATGGTGGACATCCTGCAATGCTGACAAATCAGAAAGAATTTGTAAAAAAGACACTTGAATTTTTTAGCAAAATTTAATAAACACCATCAAGGCAAAGCAGGCCGGATTTGTAAAATCCGGCCTGCGCTTTATAAATAGCAAAACATGACAATATCTTATGAAACAGATAGGAATGAGGGCACTTTACATTTTGGTAGGTTGAGATACTCAACAATGCTGTGCTGTATACGTTTTGAATATTAAGTTTTAACCGCCGGAGTCAGGTGCTGGAAAAGGCATTGGCTCTCCGGAGCCAATTTTATGGGCAGAATCGGTAATTCTGGAATGATAAGTCCAGTATTCATGGCGGTAACAGGCAGAAAACTTGGCATATTTCTCCAAAATAATTAAATTTAAGCAATATTCTTTGTAGTGTTTAACAAAATCTCTTCATCCAATACAATAGCAAATAAGGTTACAGAAGTGTAGGAATTTGCTTCTGTATAACCTGCTTGGACAGGCGGCGGCTGAATTCATCCGGAAGCTTTCAGCATGGTCGCATGTCCGGAATCATATTGGAGAAAGGGTTTTAGAATGAAAAAAGGCATTTCTATTATGAGCATGATTCTTGCATTCACGCTCATATTCACAACCTTTGGAAGCACTGCGGTTTTTGCGGAGGAGACAAATCCGACTACCATGACGTTTTCAAACGGTTTTGACACCGTGACGACTCTGGAGCTGGGTACCCAAAACTATTACGAGCTGGAATTGAATAGAACCGACCTGACGGTTCAGGCACAATCGAGCGATGATACCGTGATAAAGGCTAAACTGGAAAAAGATAGCGACAATGCCGGGTACTATGATTTGACCCTGGCCGCAAAGAGCACGGGAGACGCTACGATAACAGTAACCGCCTCTGATGGAACAACGGTGACAAGAAATCTTACGGTTCAGTCAACCGGTATTGAAAAGAACTATATCATTTCTTCCGATACTACGAAGAATTTCGCCCTGCCGAAGGGAAACAGCTATGTAATGAAAATCCATTATGAAAGCTATGATATGGACTTCTCCTATCCGCTTTTGGTGGCGGACGATGATTCCACAATTATAAAGACGCAGATTCTTTATACGGACTACGACAATAGCGACTACTACTACCGCGTTGAAGCGATTGGTAACGAGGGAGAAACCGGAACGCTCTATATGAGCGGCTCTAACTATATCCCGGAAAAGCTTTGTACCGTTACGATCGCGGAAAATGATTTTCTCCGTTTAGATACGACCTCCACCTATGTTTGTAATGTGAACGATACTTATCGGTTTGTTGCGTATACCAATGCAGCCACAGCACCGGAGGTCAGCACGTTTAACGACAAGGTTTCCGCAGAGTATTTTGGAAAGGTTCCCGGCGGCTATGTATATATGATGAAAGCCGAGCAGGAGGGCGACTCCGTTGTTCAGGTAAGCTCGAATGGAGAAACCTCCTCCTTTGCGGTTCGTGTCAACTACGGAGAGCAGCCGTCGATAAAAACGGATGGTCCCGGTACGCTGACGCTGAAGCCCGGAGAATCCTATACATACAAGGTGCGAATCATGGGCGGCGGCGAACCGGTTTTCGTTGCCGATACAGCAGGAGTGCTGTCCGTTCAAAATGCGGTAAAGGACGGCACCGATTTCTACTGCAAGGTAACCGCAACCGGCCAACCGCAGAGTACAACTTCCTTAAGCGTTACCTTTCCGGACAGCAATGATGACAGCTACAATGTGAAGCTGGCGGATATCACCATTGACAAGCCGCAGATGAAATCCGATACAAACTATGACTTTTCAGTCAAGCAGGGCGCCAGTTATATGTTTAAAATTACAGGAGCGACCAGCTTCCACGCAGGCTCATCCGGTGTGTTCAATGTTCAGCTGGTGAGCAAATCCGGGGATGATTCCTACTATCGGATTACCGCTGTTGGCGCGGTAGGTCAGCAGACCGGTCTCTATATGTCGAACGGTACAGTATCCCAAAAGGCTTGCGTTGTGACAGTAGCTCCTGCGGTTACAATGAAATCCGATACCAATCAGAACTTCACCGTGAAGCAGGGCGCCGGCTATATGTTTAAAATCACAGGAGCGACCAGCTTCCACGCGGGCTCATCCGGTGTATTCAACATTCAGCTGGTAAGCAAATCCGGCAATGATTCCTATTACAAAATCACCGCGATCGGAAAGCCGGGTCAGCAGACAGGACTGTATATGTCGGCATCCGGCTACAGCCAGAAGATTTGCGTGGTAACCATTGCCGCTCCGGATCCGGTTGTAATCACATCCGATACAAATTACGACTTCGCAATCGCGAAGAATTCCACCTATCAGTTTAAGCTCACTGCTCCGGGCGCGTCTTCCCTAAACTTTACGCCGGGGACATCCGGGGTCTACAGTATTACGCTGATAAAACACGTCAATAACGACTTCTACTACAAAATAACCGCAATCGGCAATTCCGGTCAAAAAACGGGGCTTTATGCATCCGTTCCGGGTCAGAATCCGAAAAAAATCTGTGTAGTGGCAGTAAAATAAATTCCACCATTTCCGAGGCTGCTTCTTATGGGAGCAGCCTTTTGCTATATTTCAAATGTAAATTAAACCTACTCCCATTTTTATATCAAAATAAAATAGGCAGCCTTCGTGAAATGGGGGGTGACACAAGCAGGTTTCTGTATTTTGCTTGCTTTCTATTTTCTATACGGGGGTTGAGGAAATAATACCGCCGCAACCGTGGTAAGCCCTAAGCAATTGAAACGCATAGCCGGAAATCGGCGCTTATGGTCGTATAGAGAGACTCATGACTGCCAGAGGGTAACATCCTGACAAATTTATTTTTAATTATGATCACGGATAAAAAGATACGTATTGTGACAAGTTTAATAAATCCTCCGTTATATAATGAAGCAAAAATCATACAGGAGGATTTCAATGAAAAGGAAATTTAAAATTTTGTCCTTGGTCATAGCATTCATTATGCTCAGCGGTGTATTCTGCAATACTGCCGTGTTCGCTTCAGAAAGACCGTACCTCAGCTTCTATCCGACCGGTCAGCGTACCGTAAAAGCGGATTCACAAGATTATTTTCAGGTGATTTCCAGCTCCACAGAGCCGCCGACCGTAAAAGTGAGTGACGCATCAATTGTAAAAGTGGATATGGATAAACTGATTGGCGACGCCACGCTGAAAACATATCAATACCGTTTTAACGGATTAAAAGCAGGAAGCGCAAAGGTTACCCTGTCCTCTAAAGATGGCTTGTCGGTAACGGAAACCTTCACGGTAACGAAGGGAGACAGCAGCGTGCCGGCGTTCAAGTCGGATACCACCGGAACTCATACAATGAAAGAAGGCAGCAGCTATACCTTTAAAATAACCAGCTTCCCCCAAAAAGGGTCTGTTGTAAAACCCACGGTCACAGTTAGCAATACAAAGGTAGTGAAAATTGAATCCGTAAAACAGGCTGGAGCCTATTTTTACTGCAAGCTTACAGCAATCGGCAAGGCTGGTCAGAGTGCGCAGATTTACACCTCTGCTTCCGGCGTGAAAAAAGTAACCCAGATGACGGTATCGATTGCCAGCAAAGAGAGAAAGCTGACAACCGCAGAGGATTCCAAAGTGAAGTGCGACACCTTTGGAGAATTCAGTGTTCAGCAGGATGGCAGTTATATTTTCAAATTAACCGCGAAAAACGGTGTAATTCCGGAATTCAGCCTTGGCTCAGGCGGGGTTTTTGTTTCTGCTTTTGTAAAGCAGACCGGCAACGATTACTATTACAAAATTACGGCAATCGGAAAACCGGGGCAGTCGGTCGGTGTTTACACCGCCGCGCCGGACGAAAAGCCGATCAGGCAATGCAGAGTTTTTATTCGCGAGAAATAGTTTCGGCATGAGAAAAGGGGCTGCTGCAAAACAAATTGCAACGGCCCCTTTTGCAGCTTCAGTGCAAAAGTCCACCAGCTATGCCGGCGGGGAAAAGCTTGAGCTATGGACAAAAAGAAAACTCCCGATAGTCACATAGTTTATCTTGTGCACCCAAGGGGAGTTTCTTATTACAAAAGTTTATATTGGTTGCTTTTTTGTTTTGTTGTATTATAATAATAGCAAGAGATTGTTTTATGAAAAAGAGTAATGCAATGTCGATTGTGCGCTAATCGGTAGCTTGTGTAGAATCAAACACGGCTCGAAAGGATTTTTAATCAGCTGTTAGGAGGACAATTTCATGAATAGGGAAAACAAGAAGCAATCATATGAAAAAGGATATTATAAAACACACGCCTGCAACGATTCGTTTACCTGTAAGGTATGCGGAAGACTAATCATACCGGAGGGCGCCGGAACAGAGCACCGAAACCACTGCCCAAACTGCTTATGCAGCCTTCATGTAGATGATGAACCCGGAGATCGTCAGGCAGATTGCGGAGGAGTCATGGAGCCAATTGCCGTATGGGTCAAAAAAGACGGAGAGTGGGCGATCATCCACCGCTGTCGCGTTTGCGGAAAAATGAATTCTAATCGTGTGGCTGCTGATGATAATCCAATGAAGCTCATGTCCATCGCTATGAAGCCGCTTACGTCACCACCGTTCCCAATAGAGCGTATTGAAGAAATGACAAGGCTTATGGGCGGAGATGGCTCTATAGAATAATATCCAAACAAAAGAACCTCCTAATCTATCCTTATGAGGACGGGTTAGGAGGTTTGCTTTGTGGGATGGCGCTCATCCACATCCGCCGCAACACACATTTAAGCTTCACAATGAATTTCTGCTCGTAAACGGTGACTTTTTAACCGCCGGAAAAGCAGCAATTTATCAGTTTTCAAGTTCCGACCTCAGAACCATGATTTTCGCTTCGATTATCTTAATAACAGAAATGAACGCATCGTCCGACTTGCCCGTTGGATCGTCAAGACTCCAATCCTCCCGCCTCTTGCAGGGCAAAAAGGGACACTGCACGTTGCAGCCCATGGTCACAACCACATCCACCGGCGGAATATCCGCCAGCAGCTTCGGACGCTGGTTTTGTTCCAGATCAATGTCATAGAGCTGCTTCATCAAGCGAACCGCATCGGGATTAATGCGGTCTTTCAGGTCTGTTCCCGCAGAATAGCTTTCAAAGACGTCTGCGGCGAACTGCTTTCCCAGTGCTTCGGCAATCTGACTCCGGCAGGAGTTATGGACACAGATAAACGCGACCTTTGGCTTACTCATGTTTAAACCAGTCCTTCGTATTGTTTGCGATTTTTACAAGTATCAGCATTACCGGAACTTCAACCAGAACGCCTACAATAGTAGCGAGCGCCACCGGACTTTTTGTGCCGAACAGTGCGATGGCCACGGCAACGGATAGCTCGAAAAAGTTGGAAGCACCGATCATTCCGGCCGGCGCTGCGATATCATGCGGCAGTTTGAGTGCTCTGCTGGCAAGATAGGCGATGAAGAAAATGAGAAAGGTTTGAATCACCAGAGGTACCGCAATCAGTACAATGTGCAAAGGATTGTTCAAAATGACATCCCCCTGAAATGAGAAAATGATAATCAGGGTGAGCAGGAGACCAAGGGTGGTAATATTTCCGAATTTCGGAATGAAGCCGTTTTCAAAGTAATCAAGCCCACGTTTTTTTACTACTGTCTTGCGCGTGATGATTCCTCCCATAAGTGGGATAACTACAAACAAAACAACGGAAAGGATGAGCGTATCCCAGGGGATTGCTACGCCGCCAACACCAAGCAGGAATGCCACGATTGGCGTAAAGGCAACAAGGATAATCAGATCATTTGTTGCGACCTGCACCACCGTGTAGGCGGGGTTTCCTTTTGTCAGGTAACTCCATACAAAAACCATGGCGGTGCATGGTGCGGCACCCAAGAGGATGGCTCCGGCCAGATAATCCTTTGCAAGCTCCGCAGGAATCAGCGCCCTAAAGATCACAAAAAAGAACAGCCAGGCAATGCCGAACATGGTAAACGGCTTAATCAGCCAGTTGGTTGCCCATGTTACAAACAGCCCCCTGGGATTTTTGCCGACATTCCGGATGCTTTGAAAATCAACCTTGAGCATCATGGGATAAATCATGACCCAGATCAGGATGGCAATCGGAATAGAAACATTGGCATACTCAAACCGACCTAAGAACGCCGGAACACCCGGCAGAAAGCTGCCGATCAGAACGCCTGCGACCATACATAAAACAACCCAAATGGTGAGGTATTTTTCAAAAAATCCGATTTCCCTGTTTTTATTTTCCTCCATCGAAACACCTCCCTATCTTACTTTTTGCAGAAGCTTCACAACCTCCTCGGTTTTCAGGACTTTTCCGTAGGAGACCACTTTCCCGTCCACGACTAGGGCGGGAGTTGACATTACGCCATAGGCCGCAATCTGTGAAAAATCCGTCACATGGTCGATTGTCGGGTCCATACCGAGCTGTTCCAGTGCTTGCTTTGTCGCCGCTTCGAGCTGGTTGCACTTTGCGCAGCCACTCCCGAGAACCTTTACACTAGCGCCCGTACCTTTTACATTTTCGGATTTTGCCATGCTTTCCGCATCGCACTTACCTCCACAGCAGCAGCTTTCCTCATTTTTCTTTTCCTTTTTAAATAGTGACATCGTCATATGCTCCTTTATTTCTTCTTATATAGTCGATTAGGTTTAAAAATAGTTAAGTATTTGTGCGTATATTTTTCGTGACGCAAGGCGGACGACGAAGCCAGGCTGGCGCCTGACGAGGAAGACAACCCAGCAACAGAAAAATAGACCGCTAAGACTGGTTGGTTTTGGAGTTAATTGACTATAGAATAAGCCCTTGAATTGCGTTGAAAAAATAACCTACGATAATGATTCCGACAGTGCAGATTGTGATAAACAGCGCGAGCAGCTTCGGCTTGACAGCCTTGCGGAGCATAATGATAGAGGGCAGTGACAGTGTGGTGACGGCCATCATAAAAGAAAGAATGGTGCCCAGCTGCGCCCCTTTGGAGAGTAATGCTTCCGCAATGGGGATAGTGCCGAAGATATCAGCGTACATTGGAACACCGACAAGTGTTGCCAGTACGACACCAAACGGATTGTTGCTGCCAAGGATACGCTCTACCCACTCTGCGGGAATCCAGTTATGAATCACTGCTCCGATGCCCACGCCGACCAGAATATACGGAAAAACTTTTTTGAAGGTGGACAGCATCTGCTCTTTCGCATAGATTAAACGGTCCTTTTTCGTGAGGTCAGGAGACGCAATATCTACGCTTCCGGCGGTCAGAATAAAGCTCTCTACATGTTTTTCCATGTGCAGCTTCTCAATAATCGTGCCGCCGACGACAGCGATCATCAGACCGACGATCACATATAGGATGGCAACCTTCGCGCCGAAAATGCTCATCAGCAGAAGCAGAGAACCAAGATCGACCATCGGCGAGGAAATCAGGAAAGAAAATGTCACACCAACCGGCAGCCCCGCCGATGTAAACCCAATAAAAAGCGGAATAGAAGAGCAGGAGCAGAACGGTGTCACTGTACCCAGCAAGGCCGCGACGGAATTAGCCCCGATCCCGTGGAACCGACCTAATATTTTTTTGCTGCGTTCCGGCGGAAAATAGCTCTGAATGTAACTGATAAAGAAGATCAGGAAACACAGAAGGACTGTAATTTTAATCACGTCGTAGAGAAAAAATTCGATGCTGCCGATCAGACGGGTGGACGTGTCCAGTCCCAGCGCGGAAAGAGCGTTGCCGATCAGTACATCCAGCCACTTCATGCCGAGAATCTGAACCTGAAAAAAGTCCCAGATAAATTTCAGTATTTGCATAAGAGGTACCCTCACTTTCAATTAAGGACAACATATCAAATATTTTTGATGTATTCTATTTTATAAAAGCCATCCTCAGGATGGCTTTTATCGATCACAGCAATTACTTTCATGGGTCACTCTGTTTGGCGTCGTCAGTTCCTTCAGCAAAACACCTGCATAAGCGCTGCCCTTTTCGCTGATTTTGTAATGCGTCCATTTGCCTTCCTGCCGACTTTCCACAATACCCGACTCTACCAGAACCTTCATGTGGTAAGAAAGCCCCGACTGCCCTAAATCCAGCTGTTCCAGCAAAACACAGGCGCATTTTTCACCGCTGCGCAGCAGCTCCAGTATCCGAAGACGTTTTTCGTCGCAGAACGCTTTAAATACCTTTGCGTGTTCTTCATATATATTCATCAAGCAGTCCACCTTATATCAAAATTATTTGATATAAAATATAGTATATGCTTCAAAATAAATTTTGTCAAGATTCAATGCCGGGCGTTCACAACGCAGGCTACATCCTATGAATTACTGTATTCCGTATAAAAAATGAGGTCAGCGGCTTGCACACCGCTGACCGAAAAAGTATTTTTTTGCTTTCATCCGGCAGATCGCAGTTTATTTTTGACAGAGGTTGGTCCTTAAATTCGTTTGGCGTCTTTTCAGGTTAAATAGAAAGCTGGCAGGCACTGCTTTCATATGCGGGAACTGTCATTGCGTAAGGGTTCAGAACAAGCGCAAGCCGTTCTTTTGTGATGAGCTTGGAATCCACTGCCAGTTTTGCGACCGGGATTCCGGTTTTGAGCGACTGCTTTGCCAGCTCCGCTGATTTTACATACCCGATAATCGGACAGAGGGCGGTGACGATTCCGACGCTTTCCTCCAGGTGCTTTTGGCAGGTCCCCTCATTTGCGGTAATGCCCAGGATGCAGTTGTCAACCAGTGTCTCCACAGCGCCGGTTAGGCTTGAAATCGATTCAAACAGGTCGTAGAACAGGACGGGCTCAAAGGCGTTGAGCTCCATTTGACCGGCTTCCGCCGCCATGGTGATTGTGCAGTCGTGACCGATGACATGAAACGCCACCTGAGACACTACCTCCGGAATAACCGGATTGACCTTGCCAGGCATGATGGAGGAGCCGTTCTGCATTGCGGGAAGGTTAATTTCCATAAGACCGGTTTTGGGTCCGCTGGAAAGCAGACGCAGGTCGTTGGACATTTTGGAAAGGTTGACCGCGCAGGCTTTCAGCGCGCCGGAAAGGCTGACAAACCCGTCCAGATTTTGCGTCGCGTCGATCAGGTCGTCGGCCTGCGTCAGTTTTTCGCCGCACACCTTTTGAAGGTTGGAGGTGATATTGCACAGATAGGCGCGGCTTACGTTCACGGCGGTGCCGATTGCCGTCGCTCCCATGTTAATGGAGGTGATTTCTTCTTTTGCTGTTTCCAGCCGGCAGATATCGCGCTTGAACAGGGAGCTGAACGCGCTGAACGACTGCCCCAGGCGAATTGGCACCGCGTCCTGCAGCTGCGTGCGCCCCATCTTGATAATATGGTCAAACTCCGCCGCTTTTCGGTCCAGTGCGCCGGTCAGGCGGTCCATTTGGTCGATCAGTCTTGGCATCAGCGCAAGCACGGTCAGCTTTCCGGCGGTGGGAAACACATCGTTGGTCGACTGCGACATATTGACATGGTCATTCGGGTGCACCAGCGCGTAATCGCCCTTTGTGCCGCCAAGCAATTCGATTGCGCGGTTGGCGATGACCTCGTTTGCGTTCATATTGGCCGAGGTGCCCGCGCCGCCCTGTATCGGGTCAACGATAAACTGATCGTGAAATTCGCCGGCAATGACCTCGTCGCAGGCGGCAATAATTGCGTTCGCCACCGCGGCATTTAATTGACCGGAATTGCGGTTGGTGATTGCCGCGGCCTTTTTGATTTGAGCCAGGCTGATTATGAACTCCGGCTTCAGGCTTCTGCCGGTAATTTGAAAGTTGTTTTTTGCCCGCAGTGACTGAACGCCGTAGTAGACCTCAGCCGGTACACGCAAGCTGCCGATGGAATCGGATTCCACTCTTGTTTTCATAAAAATCACCATTTCTCCACTCGAATTTTGCCGGGCGCATTCAAACGGTATATTTTGCGTTTCGGCAATCTTTTTAACGAGGCAAAGAATAACACTTGCCGTGTCAATAGTAAATAGATTCTGTTCAATTCCAATATAAATATCATATACGGACTTCCGAACTTAATTAATAAAAGTAAAACGGCAAAATACGAAACTTTTTGATTTATTCTTAAAATCACTTGAAAATCCGGCAAAGAGTATTCATAATTTATAAAGCAATGGGGCGCGTCGGGGAGAATATCCGGTGCGCCCCGTTATTAACAGGAAGGGAAAATAAAAATGCTGAATTTTAAATACTCAATTCCTACGGAAATCTTTTTCGGTGAAGGGCAGATTTCCGCCTTGCCCGGCGAGCTGCTCCGTTACGGGAAGAAGGTTCTGCTGGTATACGGGGGAGGCAGCATCAAGCGCTCCGGGCTATACGACACCGTGATAAAGCTGCTTCGTGAAGCAGGAATTCAATTTTGGGAGCTGGCGGGCGTGGAGCCGAATCCCCGCGTCGATACCATTCGCGTGGGAGCGGCAATTTGCAAAGAGCATGAAATCGACGCTGTGCTTGCTATCGGCGGGGGCAGCAGCATCGACTGCGCAAAGCTTGTGGCGGCGGCCGCAAGCTACGGGGGCGACGCATGGGATTTGGTTCTGAACCCCTCTGAAATCAAAGAGGTTCTTCCCATTGCCGCCGTGCTGACCATCGCGGCGACCGGCTCCGAAATGGATCGTATCGCCGTGATCTCCAATATGCAGACCAATCAGAAGCTTGCGACCAGTCACGATGCAATGCGCCCCTGCTTTGCGATTATGGATCCGACTTATACCTATACGGTACCGGAATATCAGACCGCCTCCGGTACCGCTGATATCATCAGCCATGTTCTCGAGAGCTATTTTGTAAAAACTCCCGGCGTTTATATCCAGAAGCGCTTTTGTGAGGCTTTGCTGAAAACCTGTCTCCATTACGGAGTGGCGGCTCTTGCAAGACCGGATGATTACGAGGCGCGCGCCAATTTGATGTGGGCTTCCACGCTTGCGATTAACGACCTGATTACCTACGGAACCGAGCGTCGCTGGACCGTACACCCCATTGAGCACGTGCTCAGCGCGTATTATGATATTACTCACGGCGTAGGGCTTGCAATCCTGACACCCAGCTGGATGCGCTATGTGTGTAAAAACTCTGAGAACATCCCCTATTTTGCCGAGTATGCAGTCAACGTCTGGAATCTGGACAGAAGCCTTCCTCAGGAGGAACTGGCGCGGCAGGCAATCTCGAAAACAGAAGAATACTTCGAACAGCTTGGTCTTCCCAAGCGTCTGCGGGATTTGGGAATGCCGGATACTCTGCTGGAGCAAATGGCAGCGCAGGCTGCCGGGGGCGCAACAGTGGGCGGATTTCAGCCGCTTGACGAAAAGGATGTGTACGAAATCCTGAAAGAAGCGTATTAACGGAATGAGGATGGAACGTACAAGTGCAAAATGAATGAAAATATCATTGTCTTGCAAATGAAAAATCTAATTTTGTTATCTTTGTATATTTTTGAGTAATATATTCAAACTTATTTGTGTACGAATTAGATTAAAAAACTATTGACAATGCATATATACGGTGCTACAATATGTGCATACCAAACAAAAACAATACAAAAAAGGAACAAAGGCGTTCTGACAATTTTGTCAGAACGCCTTTTTGCATAATGCAAGATGATACATGGAATCATGCATTTTAAAGCTAAGATTGTTGCATAAAAATACAATGGTCGCTGTTTAAAAATTAATTAGAGGGAAGAGATTTCAATGAGATTAAGGGATTATGGAAAAACGGCGGAAGAGGTAAAGGCACTTGTCGGAAAGTATATGATCGACACCTACGAGCGCTACAATTTCGTTTGCGAACGTGCAAGGGGAATGTACCTCTACGATGACAAGGGTGATGCGTACCTTGATTTTTACGGCGGAATCGCGGTAAACAGCGCGGGGAATTGCAACGAAAAAGTGGTTGCGGCAGTCCGGGATCAGGTCGGAGACGTCATCCATACGTTCAACTATCCCTATACTTTGCCGCAGGCACTTTTGGCCGAGAAAATCTGCACAACGCTTGGGTTTGACAAAATCTTTTACCAGAGCACCGGAACGGAAGCAAACGAAGCCATGATCAAGATGGCCAGAAAATACGGAGTCGAGAAATACGGTCCTGAAAAATATCATATCATCACCGCGAAAAAAGGCTTTCACGGAAGGACCTACGGCTCCATGTCCGCAACCGGGCAGCCGGATAACGGCTGCCAGCTTGGCTTTAAGCCGATGCTCCCCGGATTTACCTACGCGGATTACAATGATCTGGAATCCTTTGAGGCGCAGGTTACGGAAAATACCATCGCCATTATGGTCGAACCGATTCAGGGCGAAGGCGGCGTTATTCCTGCCGCGCCGGAGTTTTTAAAGGGTCTTCGGGCGCTTTGTGATGAAAAAGGTATTCTGCTGCTTTTTGACGAGGTGCAAACGGGCTGGTGCAGAACCGGAGAGATCATGGCGTTTATGGGCTACGGGGTAAAGCCGGATATTCTCTCCATGGCGAAGGCAATGGGCGGCGGAATGCCGATTTCCGCAATTGTAACCAGCGAGGAGATTTCCAAAGCGTTCACCATGGGTTCTCATGGAACAACCTACGGCGGAAACGCCGTCTGCTGCGCGGCAGCCTATGCGCAGATCACCGAGCTGCTTGACCGCGACCTTGCCGGAAACGCAAGAAGGATGGGCGCTTATCTGTGTGAAAAGCTCCGTACCCTGCCGCATGTAAAGGAAGTGCGCGGCAAAGGCTTATTAATCGGTATCGAATACGATTCCCCGGTCGGGCTTACCGTTAAGCACGGTTGCTTTGACAGCAAGATGCTGGTTACCCTCATCGGCGACCGTGTCATCCGCCTGATTCCCCCGTTGGTTTTAACCGAAAAGGATTGCAATAGGGCTTACGAAATTTTAAAGAAGGTTTCAGAGGCATTATAGTTAACTATATAAGAGAAGAATCAAAACGGGAATACAAGCAAAGGCGCTTATGAATTTATAAAGATTCATCTGCGCCTCTTTTTTATTTCCTGTTTTATTTTTAAAGTGCAATTAAGGAAGATAGGAGGTACCGAAAATGGGTGCCAATATAAGATTGCAGGAGATTGACAAAAGCTACAGGCAGACCAATGTAATCAAGAATGTAAACATCGAAATCAAAGACGGAGATTTTCTTACCATACTGGGACCGAGCGGCGCTGGAAAAACCACGTTGCTGAAAATGATTGCCGGGTTTGAGGACCCGACGAAGGGCAATATCTTTATTGATAACAATGATATTTCCAAAACGCCTATTCACAAGAGGAATATCGGCATGCTGTTTCAGAATTACGCTTTGTTTCCGCACATGAATGTCTATAAGAACGTGGAATATCCGCTGACGATTCGAAAAATGCCGAAGGAGGAGCGTAAGAAAAAAATTGACGCTATCTTAAAGAGAGTCCGCCTCTCGGAGTACGCTTCCCGCTATCCGCGCGAGCTGAGCGGCGGTCAGCAGCAGCGCGTGGCGCTTGCAAGGGCGTTGGTGTTCGACCCCTTGATTCTGCTTCTGGATGAACCGATGGCCGCGCTGGACAAACAGCTCCGCAAGCAAATGCAGCTTGAAATCAAGGAAATTCACCGAGAGCTCGGGATTACCACGGTTTCCGTCACACACGACCAGGAGGAGGCCCTGACTATGGCGACCAAGGTGTGCATCATGAAGGACGGCATGATCGAGCAGGTTGCCTCTCCGGTGGAGATTTATGAAAAACCGGCGTCCGTGTTCTGCGCCAAATTTATCGGCGAGGCGAACGTGATTCCCTGCCCTGTGGTTTCCGTAAACGCGGCGGGCGTCACCAAAATCAGCATTCACGGGCAAATCATTCCTGTGCCGGACGCAACAAGGGGGTACAGCGAAAATGATACCGTGAACGTCGTAATCCGTCCGGAAAAGATCAATTTGGTGGAGGATTCCTACAGCGGTTTAAAGTTCAAGGGGATTATCGAGCAAAGTGTTTACATTGGGGACTCTCTGAAGCTGAAGGTTCGGCTGACCAACGGACACCACCTCAAGGTAAAGGTCTTTACTACCTATTCACTGTCCCTGGATGTGGGCGATCAAGTACTGCTTGGCGTTTCAGAAGAAGATATTGTACAGGTAAAACCCTAAGCTCCGGTCATTATCGCTCTTCTGGTTCATATATTACCTGCGAATTCAAAAAGGAGGCAATCAAATGGAAATGGGAGTAAATAAGAAGGGAATTCGATTTGTTTCAAGTATGATGGCGGGAGCAATGCTCCTGTCAATGGCGGCGTGCAGCAGCGGGGATTCCGGAGCGGGCACGTCCTCCGCGGCAGCGGCTGCTCCTTCAACCGCTGAAGCTACAGCAGCCCCCGCCGGTTCTGCCGGCGGTAAAAAATGGGCCGGCAAAACCTTAACAGTTTGCAGCTGGGGCGGAGCAATTCAGACGGCACAGAAAAAAATTATTTTTGATAAATTTGCGGAAGAGACAGGATGTACGATTGCGGAAGATACCGACCCGAGCCCGGCAAAGATTAAGGCGGCGGTTCAGGCCGGAAAAATGGAGGTGGACGTTTGGGATGTTGACTCTGACTTTGTTCCGCGCGGCATCAAAGACAACTTGTTTGAAAAGCTGGATTTCAATGTTGTGAAGAAAGACGGACTTGTGGAGAATTTTATTACCGCGTATTCGGTTCCGTCTGAAATTGCCGCGATTTGCATTTCCTGGAATACCGGAAAATACAACAAGGATAATCACCCGAAAACCTGGACCGAATTTTTTGATACCGCGAAATTCCCCGGTAACCGTACGCTGTATTCGAACCCGATGTCCATGCTGGAAGCGGTTTTGATGGCGGACGGCGTGCCAATGGATAAGCTCTACCCGCTGGATGTTGACCGTGCGTTTAAATTCCTCGACAAGCATAAGAAGGATATTCCTACCTTTTGGGATTCCGGCTCGCAGTCGGTGGAGCTGGTCTCCGGCGGCGATAACGCGCTCGGCGAAGTCTGGGCAGGGCGTGTCATGAAGGCGCAGGCCGACGGTCAGCCGATTGATATGGATACCAATCAGGCAATTTTAACGGGCGACTCCTGGGTCATAGGCAAGGGCTCGCAGAATGTGGAAATGGCAAATGCTTTTATTGCTTTTGCAACCTCCGCGAAGGTCGTTGCGGATTATGCGGTTGAGTATCCCGGAAACGCCCCCTGCAATACCAAGGCGTATGACCTGATGACAAAGGAACAGGTCGGCAAGCTCGCATCCTCCCCGGATAAGGTTAAATCGCAGGTTTACGTTGACGTTGACTGGTGGGTGGAAAACTACGACAAGGTTTACGAACGCTTCCAGGAATGGAAATTAGGATAACCCTTTTCTCTTTATAACCACCGTGGCTGATTCCGGTCACGGTGGGATTTAATTTTGATGTGTGCGCGCCTTGCGAAGCGGGTGGATATTATTGGCAGGAGGATATTGTTATGATAAAAAATTTCGAGATTACAATGGATGAAGTCGGATACAAAGCACCTGAAAAAAAGAAACAGGCGGCAGCGGTCCGTAAGGTGAAAGCGCCGCGCGGCAAAAGCATATGGCGGCCATGGATGCTGATTGTGCCGCCTGCCCTGTTTTTTGCGATATTTCTGATCTGGCCTTTGGCGCAGATATTTATGCTCAGCTTTACCAACAGCCGGAGCGGGCTTTCTCTGGATTCCTATATGAAGTTTTTCAGCAACGCTGTTTACCTCAAGGTAATTGTCACAACGTTTAAGGTCAGCGCAATTGTTACCCTTGCCTGTCTGGTTATCGGCTATCCACTGGCTTACGCGATGACGGTATGCTCCAAGCGGGTAAGCTGCCTGATTATGATCGCGGTTATGATTCCGTTTTGGACCAGTCTCTTGGTTCGTACCTACGCGTGGATGATTCTGTTGCAGGCGAACGGCGTTATCAACAATCTGCTGATGAACCTGCACCTGATCGGGCGTCCTCTGG
>JAEZWL010000224.1 GCA_023420245.1 Bacillota bacterium
TTTTCTGTATATAAATACATTATATCAGATTTCTACCGTTCCGTCAAAAACAAACGCAGCCGGTCCCTTCATAAATACACTGTCCGTTTTTTCGTCCCAGTCAATTTCTAAATCCCCGCCTGTTAAATGAACTTTTACCTGACGCCCGGTTAATTTGTTAACGGCGGACGCAACCGCAGAAGCACACGCACCGGTACCGCAGGCCCAGGTTTCACCCGAACCGCGTTCCCATACACGCATACTGATTTCATTTTTATTTAAAACCTGAACAAATTCTATATTCGCGCGGTGTGGAAAGATACCCAAATTTTCAAATTTGGGTCCAATCTCATTCAGGTTAATTTTCTCCGTATCATCAACAAACATCACGCAATGCGGATTACCCATGGAAACGCAGGTGACCCTGTAATCCCTGGAATCAACCGTTACCATCTCGTTGATTACTTCATCCTTAGGGAAAAGAACCGGTATTTCAGCAGCCCGGAAAACCGGCGAACCCATGTCTACGGTTACGGAATCGACTACGCCGTTTTTCACATCCAGACGCAGCGTTTTGACCCCGCTCATGGTATCCACCTTCAGGACTTCTTTTTTCACGATCCCGCGCTCATAAACATATTTCCCCACACAACGGATTCCGTTGCCGCACATCATTGCCTGCGAACCGTCCGCGTTGTAAATATCCATGCGGCAGTCCGCTTGATCAGATGGTTCAATCAGAATAATTCCGTCAGAGCCGATACCGAAATGCCGGTCACTCAGTCTGACGGAAAGTTTAGAAGGCTCCTCTACCTTTTCTTCAAAGCAGTTGATATAGATATAATCGTTTCCAATCCCCTGCATTTTCGTAAAAACCATGAACTATCCTCCCTTATTCATACAGAATAATCATCGCGGTTTCGATCATCTTTTTCCCGGTATCCATACTCTTTTTCTGAATAAAGCGGTGTGCCTGAGCTTCTGAAAAATTATTCCGCTCTATCAAAATGCTTTTTGCCTTTTCAAGAATCTGCTTTTCTTCATAATTTCCTGCGGCAATCCTCTTTTTGATATTCAGGCTGCTGTAATCAGAAAGATTCAGCAGCATATTTACCGTAGAAATCAAAGCCATTCGGTTAATCGGAATCATAAGACTGACACAGGAGGGATAGTTTACAATAGCGGGCAGCTGCGATTTGGCGAGAAACAGAAAATCATAGCCCGAACCGGCAAGCCTGACGAGATTAATCGCAGGCATATCCAGCAGCTTTTCACTACAGACAACCACTCCGCCCTGATAATGCCGATTTGTAAAATCGATCGCCTGCGCTCCTGTGGAGCATACGGAACTGACATTCAATCCTCCGGAGCGCAGCACTGCCGCAATCTTTTTGGCACTGTCCAGGCTTGAATTCGCAACAAGAATACTGCTCATATTTTAACAACTCCGTAGTTCGGAATGAGTAGTCCATCATTAATTAAATCAAAATTTATTAAGGTACTGTCCCAATTCCCATTCCGTAACCGTGGTCGAGAAATCATACCATTCTTTTTCTTTGGCTTCCGTGTATTTGCCGAATACATGGTCTCCCAGCACCTCTTTTATAAACGGATCTGATTTCATTTCTTCGATTGCGTTATTCAAATCAAACGGAAGGCTGTCGATTCCCGAAGCAATTCTCTCTTCTTTTTCAATATCGTAAATATTGGCGGAAACGGCCTCCGGCGGCATCAGATCGTTCTTTATGCCATCAAGCCCCGCCGCAAGCAGAACCGCAAGAGACAGATACGGGTTGCACGCCGAATCCGGGTTACGCAGCTCCACCCGGGTTCCTAGACCACGGGAAGCCGGAACACGGATTAATGCGCTCCGGTTGCTTAACGTCCACGCGATATAGCACGGAGCCTCGTAGCCGGGTACCAGACGCTTGTAGGAATTGACAAGCGGATTCGTAATGGCACAGATTCCCTTAATGTGCTTCATTATACCGGCTATAAAATGATAGGCAACATGGCTTAAACCGGTTTCACTCATGGGATCATAGAATGCGTTTTCCCCATCCTTAAACAAAGACATATTGGTATGCATGCCGGAGCCGGCACGTCCGAAAACAGGCTTCGGCATAAAGGTTGCGCAAAGTCCATGCGTATCTGCACACCACTTCACAATCATTTTAAACGTAAGGATATTGTCCGCAGCGGAAAGCGCCTCGCTGTATTTAAAGTCGATCTCATGCTGCGCGATCGCCACCTCGTGGTGGGAAGCCTCAATTTCAAACCCCATATCCTCAAGATTCAGGCAGATATCCCGCCGAGCCGCCTCTCCCATATCGGAAGGACCCAAATCAAAATAGCCCGCCGTGTCGTGCGTAACAGTAGTCGGATGCCCGAATTCATCCGTATTGAACAGAAAGAATTCCGCCTCCGGACCTACATTAAAGGTGTAACCAAGATTTGCAGCTTCTTTAATCGTCTTTCGCAGAATGTAACGGGGATCTCCTTCAAACGGCTGCCCGTCCGGGGTGTAAACATCGCAGATAAACCGGGCAACTCTGCCATTCTGTGTGTGCCAAGGCAAAATTACAAAGGTATCCAAATCCGGTCTCAGGCACATATCGGATTCTTCGATTCTCACGAATCCCTCAATGGAGGATCCATCGAACATTACCTTATTATCCAGAGCTTTTTCAATCTGGCTTGCCGTAATCGCCACATTTTTCATGGTACCAAGTATATCAGTAAACTGCATTCTAATAAACCGGACGTCATTCTCCTCAATCATTTGGATAATTTCGTCCTTTGTATACTTGCTCAAGTGAATACCTCCCTAAAAATAAAATAACAAGGCTGCTCTTATTCAGAACCTCCTTGTCTACGTAATTTTTTAATTAATTTTTTATATTATCTATATTTTATATGATTTGATTTGCAGTGTCAATATCTTTTAAATTGAAAGACACATTTCATTTTTATGCACAAATTTTTATCCCGCAGCCCCTATTTTCCGTCTTTTTGCAGAATTGATACTTCAATCCTGCAAAACCTGCTCTTTTTCTAGCCGCTTTCCTTGAATATGCTCCTCCTGCAATCCTACTTGTGATATTTTCCGTGATTATTAATCTGAAAAGCCCGATAGATCTGTTCACAGAGCATCACTCTTGCCAACTGGTGCGGAAACGTCATCGGAGACATGGAAAGCTTAAAATCCGCCGATTTCTTTACTTCATCACTCAGCCCGAATGAACTGCCGATCATAAAGCTAATCGCACTGGTACCATGAATACAGGCTGTACTGATTTTCTCCGCAAGCTGTTTGGAGGAAAGCTGCCTGCCTTCAATACAAAGCGCAAAGAGTACGGAGTTCCCCGCCGCGGCAAGAATTCTCCTGCCTTCGTCCTTTAGAGCAGACGCTATCTGCGTTTCAGAGGCGTGATCCGGCAATTTCGTTTCTGCAAGCTCCACAATGCTAAACTTGCAGAACAGCTGAAGCCGCTTACCATACTCCGCGCAGGCTTCGCGCCAAAATGCTTCCTTTAACCTGCCGACGCATATGATTTGAACCGTTACCATTAAAATCTCCTAAAATATCATGACTTTTCCATTCACATTCTCTCTCGGCGCGACAGACAGCTCAAAATCAATCCCCTGTCTCATCCCGGCCATAGACAGGGAACAAAGCGCCGTTTGATACGCCAACTCCGGCGTATTGTTCTCGGAGCTTAGATGCGCCAAAACAAAACGAGTCGTCCCCTTATGCGCCAAGCCACAAAGCTCATCCGCACAGGCAGCATTGGAAAGGTGCCCGGTATCAGACAGAATTCGCCTTTTCAGAGGATACGGATAGGGTCCGTTTTTTAGCATACCAATATCATGGTTAGATTCTAAAACGACCAAATCTGCTCCAAACAGCGAATTGCGAACCTCATCGGACATATACCCCAAGTCGGTCGAAATGCTGATATTTCTACCGTCAGCTGTTTGAATCCGGTATCCGATGCTTTCCGCGCTGTCGTGAGAGGTACGAAATGGCTTTACTAGCATATCGGCCAGTTCTACACCCCCTGACCCGATTTCAAGGCTCTCAAAATTCCCGTTCAAGCATCCCATATCCTGTAAAGCGTTCAAAGTGCCGGAGGAAGAAAACACCTTAATATGGTGTCTAGACGCAAGAACACGCAGACCGCTGATATGATCAGAATGTTCATGTGTGATAAAAATCGCCTGTATCGCGCTCATTTCAATCCCACAAACAGCCAACATATTTGTCAGCTGTTTCGCAGATCTGCCCGCGTCAACGAGGATTCCGGCCGTTGCCGACCCTATGTAATAACTATTCCCACTGCTTCCGCTGAAAAGCGGACAAAACCGTGTCATG
>JAEZWL010000014.1 GCA_023420245.1 Bacillota bacterium
AGCGGCGATGGAATTCCGCCCGGACGTGATCGATATCAACATGGGCTGTCCCGCGCCGAAGGTGAGCTGCAACGGCTCCGGCTCCGCGCTGATGAAAACGCCGCGGCTCTGCGGAGAAATCGTCGCGGCGGTAAAAAACGCGGTACCGGTTCCCGTCACCGCGAAAATCCGCAAGGGGTGGGACAGCGCCAGCGTCAATGCCGTAGAGGTCGCGAAAATCTGCGAAGCGGCGGGCGCCGACGCGATCACCGTACACGGAAGGACGCGCGAGCAGATGTACGCTCCCTCCGCCGACTGGGATATTATCCGGCAGGTCAAGCAGGCCGTAAAGATTCCGGTCATCGGCAACGGCGACGTGATTTCCGCGCAGGCGGCGGCGCAGCTGCTGGAGCAGACGGGCTGCGACCTTGTGATGGTAGGTCGCGCCGCGCTGGGCAATCCGTGGATTTTCTCCCAGATCAACGCGTACCTCACCGATTCCTGCACGATTCTGCCCCCTCCGGGTATCCATGAGCGCATGCTGGTCATGCTCCGGCATATTCGCCTCATGTGCGATTACAAGGGCGAGCGGCGCGCCATGAACGAAGCGCGCAAGCACGTCGGCTGGTATTTAAAGGGCATGAAAAACGCCGCCGAATTCCGCCGCCGCGCCGGTACCCTCGAAGCCTGGGAGCAGCTGGAACAGCTCTCAAAAGATGTGATTGACTCTAATATACAATAAGAGCCATCCGCTCGGGCAGCTCTTTGGAGGATTTTATGCCTAAATTTTTTAAAGTATTTGGAATCCTTTATATCCTGATCAGTCTTACCCTGATAATTTTAACACTACAAAGCATGTCTCCGCTGTGGCTTTTCATCGCCTTTTCCAATATTATCTTGGGGTTGGCGCTGTTTGTTGTCGGTGAATTAATGGAAAGAGTATTGATTCTGGAAGAAAAATTAGGAACCGGGAAAGAAAATCCTGATGAAGCCGAAGCGATTCAGCAGATTGCCTGTTCGAGCTGCAAGCGGAAATATGATATGGATTACCCGAAATGTCCTTACTGCGGACAGAAGAATGATTTATATCAATAATCCGCACCGTTGTGCGGATTATTTCTCTTTATAAAACAGCACCAGTGTGTTGGGTCCGGTATGGACGGTCATCGAGCATCCTGCCCGGGAGGTCAAAACCTCCTTGAATTTTCCGCTTTCCACCACCATCTGCCGCAGGCTTTCAAAAAGCGCCGGATTCATGCCTGTGGTGGATAGGAACGCGCGCTCCCCGTCCGCATTCGGCTGGTTCAGCACAAAGCGGATATATTCCCGGCACACCTGCTCGAAATTGCCCCGGAACTTTTTCGTTACGGAAAGGACGCCGTGGGTATCCAGCAGCAGGCAGGGGCGCAGCTTGAGCAGGTTCGCCCCGAACATTTGCAGCATCGAGGCTCTTCCCCCTCGGTAGGCATACTCCAGCGTGTCCAGCAGTACATAGGTACGGATTTTATTCTTGTCGGTTTCCATCTGCCGGTAGATTTCCTTCGCCGGCACCCCCGCATCACGCAGGTCCGCCGCGCGCAGCGCCAGCAGCCCCTGCGCGGAGCTGAGCGTAAAGGTATCCACCACATAAACGTTGCGGAATTCCCGTGCCGCGATACACGCGTTCTGATACGAGGAGGAGAATTTGGAATTCATGGCGATGTGCACCACGTCGTCCCCGCGATCCGTATGCTTTTTAAACAGGGTATAGAAATCCGTCAGGGCCGGCGCGGAGGTCTTCGGGAGCCGGCTTGTTTTGTTAAAGTTATCAAACACCTCGTCCGGACCGATTTCAAAAACATCCCGGTAGGATTTCCCTTCAATTTCAATATATAGCGGAACGATTTCAATCCGGTAACGCCGGTACAGGTCGGGGAACAGATCACAGGCGCTGTCCGCGCTGATTACGACACCCATAAGCACACTTCCAGATTCCATGTTATTTTCGGCAATCCGAATACCGATTACGCGCTGAACGAACTCCCTCCCGTTTTCGCCGGGAGGGAGTTCTGTTTGCCATTCCAAAGCGACATCATGTTATTGAAACATTATAGCATCGCTTCAGCACACTTTCAATGTGTAATTTAGAATCAGGAAAGCAACACCGTTTTTGTCGCCACCTCATCCGCAAAGGAGCGGTCGTGCTCCACAAACAGCACCGTCGCGCCGCTTTGCCGCAAAAGCTGCTCAATCTGCATCCGCGAAAAAACATCAATGAAATTCAGCGGTTCATCCCATACATATAAATGAGCCTTTTCGCACAAGCTTTTTGCAAGAAGAACTTTTTTCTTCTGTCCTCCGCTGTAATCCTCCATATTTTTTTCAAACTGCGCTCTGCTGAAATCCAGCTTACGCAGAATCGCTTTAAACAGACTTTCCTCCAGATGGTATTCCTCCGCAAAGCGTGTCAAATCACCATTGAGAAACGAGGTGTCCTGTGAAACATAGGAGATTACCAGATTGCTGCCCCGCTGCAAAGTGCCGGTAAAGGCAATCTCCTCGCCCAGAATCAACTTTAAAAGGCTGGATTTTCCGCATCCGTTTCTGCCGCAGACCGCGATCCGGTCTCCCTGCTCAATCGTAAAGGAAATATCCCCCGCCACTTTTTTGCTTCCGTAAAAAACGGAAAGCTTTTCTG
This sequence comes from Bacillota bacterium, assembly GCA_023420245.1. Lineage (GTDB taxonomy): Bacteria > Bacillota > Clostridia > Oscillospirales > Acutalibacteraceae > DATAML01. The sequence continues at coordinate 2,657 of JAEZWL010000014.1, forward strand.
CCCGTACAAGCCGATTGGCGTGGTACTCCAGCGGCGTAATTTTCAACGCTTCAGCAGCTTCCACATTTTTCAGGAGCTTTGCCTTTTCCTCTGCCGCCGCCTCCTGCCGGGATTCAATCGATTTGGAGCGTTTCATCATTTTCGCGGCCTTATGCCCCACATATCCCTTATCCGGCTTTATTCCGGAATTCTTTGTGCCGTTTTTCGTCTTTTCCACTTTTTCGGACCATTCCAACGCTCTCTTTGACGCCGCTTTCAGCCGATTCATATCTTTTTTCAGCCTTTCGTTTTCAGCAAGCTCATAGCGGTCCTGATCCTGCTTGTTGTTCCACCAGGAAGAAAAGTTGCCCTTCTGAATTTCAATATTTGTTTTATTGATGGAAAGGATATGGTCAACACAGCTATCCAAAAATGAGCGGTCATGCGAAACCAGAATGAACCCTTTTTTCCGGTTCAGATAAGCGCTCACCAGCTTTCTGGCTTCCATATCCAGATGATTGGTTGGCTCGTCGATAAGCAGGAACCGATTTTCCTTCTGAAACAGCGCGGCCAGCAGCACCTTGGTCTGTTCGCCGTTGCTCAGCGAAGAAAACGACCGGTACAGCACGTCGTCGGATACCTCCAAAATAGAAAGCTCGCGCTGGAGCTCCCAAAAAGGAGAATCCCTGATGATTTCCCCGACCACATCAATGGTGTCGCGGCTTTTGTCCGCGACCTCAAACGGAAAATACTCGAACCCGGCGCTGGATGAAATCGAACCCTGATACTCATATTTTCCCAGCAGAAGATTTAAAAACGTTGTTTTTCCGCGCCCGTTTCTACCGGTAAAACCAAGCCGCCAGTCCGTGTCAATCTGAAACGAAACGTTCTCAAAGATATTATCAAAGCTGCCTTCATAGGCAAAAGTAAGATTTGAAATGTTGATTAATGACATCTATCATACCTCCGTATCCTGCC
>JAEZWL010000013.1 GCA_023420245.1 Bacillota bacterium
CAGACTGTACAGAAAACGACATTGAGGACATTGGGCTAATCATGGTACTATTGGTAGGACGCTTCTCAGTTGAATAAGCGTTCTTAAGAGATAGTGCCAGCGAAGAATTCCCTTTCTTTTCCTCATCATGGATTAAATCTGAAAGCACCTTTTCAAATTGAGATTCGTTCCCGCTACTATGGGCTGAAACGAGATTAATTATAAAATTAGCCTTCATTATAGTCTCTCCTTTTTTGGACACTGCTGTCCACATCATTTATTATAGCCAAAAACAAGAGAAATGTCAATAGATTAATTGGACACAATTGGACGTTTGCCGTTTTGTGTTGGTGCATCAGCGATATTTGTTAATTTGTCTGTAAACTTAATAATTCTTGCTCGAATTTCACGTTTACTTTCTTATAGCGTACCAGCATGAATTTTTATTTCCAGAAAACAAAAAAGCTGGAGAATGAAAGTGCGTTTCTGCACTCCGATTCCCCGGCTTCAATGATTGTTCTCTTATTTTATTGGTTGAGAATATATATAGCGCCACTTTCTTTTCGGCTTTGCTGCCGTATCTGAAAGGGCGCTGACGGTATCCATTTATTCTTTTTCTGCCGTAAAAGGACATAGGTGTAAGTTCAAATCCATGGGCTTATCCAAATCACCCCTATGATATCCATGAAATCGCACTCTTTTTTGACGGCATTTTGAGGGTATAAAAGCCCGGAAATGGCGGATGTCCTGCAGTTTTCACCGCAGGACATCCATTTCTGACATTAATTTTGGAGCGGAAGACGGGAATCGAACCCGCGTCCTTAGCTTGGGAAGCTAATGTTCTACCATTGAACCACTCCCGCGTATCACATTTTCATATTCTATCATAAACCTGTTAGACAATCAAGAGAAAAATATATTACTTTCAAAAACAGCAAAAGAAAAAAAGCGCGTCACCGCCAAAGCTCCGGAATCCGGCTTTAAGAATGAGTGCTTTACCATGCGAGTTTGGTTGATTGGATTAGGGCTGGTCGGCATAGAATACGGCAATACTCGCAAGCTCCTGCTCCAAAATCTCGCCGGAAACGCCGCGTGGCGGTACGGCGCGCCGGATAAAAAAACAGCCAGCGGCCGCACAGGACGGTTCGCGGCGTGGACGATGCCGGAAACGTCCTGTGCGAGTGGGACTGCGGTTCCTCGCTGAGTTTGATTCCGAGCATAGATAAATTTAGAGTTGTATGATTACTCAGATTAAACAAACAGAGCATTACCAGGTTAAAAATATGTGGTAATTCATCTCTTATAAAGAATAATGTACCATCTAAACCATTCTGCTGATAGCTCCCAGAGCGGCAGCTGCGATGGACTCTCCGACTCGTTTTGCGGAGTTATTTTCTTCTTTAAAGCTCGGCTTCGTGTTTACGGTCTCCTTTTGCTGCGAAAAGCAAACTTAGAATGATTAAGAAGCTACCTACTAATGCCAGTGGCTTTATTGAATAGTTGTAAATGAGTATGCTAACAACCATGCTTGTTATAGGTTCTAACATATTAATTAAAGATGCCTTACCTGCGCCAATTTTTTTTACTCCTAAATTAAGAAGAAAAATAGCACTAAATAGCATTAATCCTATCAACAGGCTCTCTCCCCAATAGAGCGGTGCTTGTGGTAATACCACCTTCATTCGTATAGAAATAATGGCCGCAGCGATTGTAACAAAAATATTTGTATAAAATACTCGCACCATCGGATCAACGTCACCAGCCTCAGTTTTCTCTGTCGCTATCATATAAAACGTATAAGAAATTGCTGTGATTGCCGCAACAACTATACCAATAAAAGATCCCGAAAATCCCCCGCCTGCAAGTAAAACAAGACCCAAAACGGAAAATATAATTGATAGTATTTTCCCTTTTGTCAGCTTTTCTTTAAAGATAACTGCCATGGCACCGCATACTATTGCCGGATATAGGAAATGAATCATAGTCACATATCCTACAGGAATCATTGTATATGCGATATCTAGCAAAAGATCAGTTATAAAAAGACCAATAATACCAATAAGCATCAAACTTACCAATTGTCTTCTGGTGACTCTTAAACTTTTCCTTTGCAATAATGATATGATAAGTGACAGTATACAGGCAGTACCATTACATATGATTACAAGAGAAATCGGTGTTACTCCTGATTCCAATACATTTTTCTGAATGGATGGAAAAATTCCAAAGAGAACGGATGCCAAAATTACAATAATTGTACCCATGTGTTTACCTCACAATATTTTTTTATAATCAAACCACATGCTGATCGCTTGCGCAGCGGAATTGGTGGTTATATTCGCTGAAACCACAAAAAAAGCCAGATAAGATGTCATTACTCATCTTATCTGGCTCTGAAAAAAATCAGTCCCAATCCGGCTACGATTAATATTATCAATGTGCCTTGCCCGGTAGAAAGAACCCACCGACCGATGTATATTTATTTTTTATATAGTAACATGCAATATTAATAAATGTCAACCCCCAAATTGTTTTTGATATTTTTTAAACAATATGGGTACCTATTCTGCCCACTGGCTGAAAGTGTCAGCTTGTCTATCGAAAATTGTAATTTTGTGGTTTGTCCGGCGTCCTAATGGGAGAATCCGCCTCACAGAATGATGAATAAGCCTACCGGGAGCTCCGAAAAGGACTCCCTTTTTATGTCCGAAGGTGGTTTTGTGAATAAATGCGGGTACCGACCATGAATAGCTTCCCCTCAAAAGAAACAGTCGCGCGTCTCCGGCGGGAATACCCCGCCGGAACACGGGCGGAGCTGATTGCTATGAATGACCTCTACACCAAGCTCAAGCCCGGCGACCGCGCGACGGTTCGCGGCGTGGATGATGCAGGAAACATCCTGTGCGAGTGGGACTGCGGCTTCTCGCTGAGTTTGATTTCGAGGGTTGATCGGTTCCGGATTACTGGTGTGGTAAATGAGAATGTCCTTTAAACGCTGATTTTATAGCCTGAATCAACATGAAAATATTACTTCATTGTTAGAAAGTTTGTTTACTTTTAACACCCCTGTTTCTAACAGCTTTTGAGCTTGCGAACGAGAAATTTTTAAACACTCCGCTATTAATTTGTCATGGCGGACTTTGATGTTATGGGGGTTAAAAAACTGTATTGTATTTTCTTCAATACTGGTCCCTGTATCTTTTAGGATATAGGATGGCTCCTCGAAAATTGTTGCGGCACTTCTTTGAAATATATTTCTGTCCAAACAATATTTCTTTACAATTTTCTGATCGTTTTTCAGTAATGCCTCATATTCCAATTTACCGATATCATTTCTATTTACACGTGAATAAACCGGCAAATTATATGTATGCTTACATTTTTCGCATTGATAAATCAGCCATACATCAATCTGCTTTCCATTGGCGTTCACCCGAATTTTATTCGTACTGTAATAAACGCTTTTACTTCCACATCCGGAACAATTACGAATAATTTTATACGTTTCAATAGGTATAATCTCATATTTCTTTGATTCAAAACAGCTCATTCTGCATTTCCTTTCAAGTAACCGGGTACACAGAGGCTGTTATTTTATTTGAATACCCTCTGCTATGAAATAATAAAAATCGGACTATCCATAGCACAGCCCCCTTATTCTATGATTTTTTAATACAATTGCGTGAATCTTATTACCAAATGAAGTCGATGGGTATAATTTCCATAAGGCAGATATCGTCACCTGATTTTATACTTTTTAGCAAATTCACATCAACTTTACAGCCAAACGCCTTTTCAAAAAGGATTTTGCTGTATCCTGTGGTACATAAACACCACGATTTTGTGTTCAACTTATCCACGTCGGCAAGCATTGGGCAAGGACAGAATAAAAACTGCAAATAAAGCGTGCCATCTTTGCAAAAAAGTCCGGCTGACTTCGCTTTGTCTGAATTTGCAAATTCCTCCATGCTTGATGAGGTAGCTCTTAACTCTTTTAAAAGAGTTAATTTTTCATCCATCCCATAGCCGCATTGGCAGTTCATACGTATTTGCTTCACTGTTCCCTGATCAAATTTGCTTTCCAACCTGCACATTGTGGACTTAACCCATTCAGCGTTATTTTCACTCTTTGCCGAGCCATCAATTCCATAGATGATTTCTTTCGCTGTCTCAGTGTCACTTTTGTCTTTAATGGCGTCAAAAATAACCTGCTCCTGAATTTTCCTTACATCAAACATTTTATACCTCCAAGATTCCAATAAAAAACAGACTCTTTTCTATAAGAACTACCATAACTAAGCAATTCTTATTATAGAAAAGAGTCTGTCTGATTACTTCTGAATTGTTGCCCTATTTAATCGGGATACATAAATCCAAAATCACATGTTCATTTACTCTATCAATTTCCCGATATATATTCAATCCAAATCGTTTATCCATTTCGTAACCGCTTATCGGCATCCAGACACTAAATATCCCCTGTAGCGTACAAAAAATATTCTGGATTTCCCCCTCAAAACGATATGTTGCGAATTTACCGCCTTTTATTGTTGTCGTATTACCCAGACTACAATCTTTATCCGTTGTTATACAAATATCACATAGGCAACTGTTTAGGTTGGAAATCGCAGGGTCATCATAAAATCTCTCTATTAACAATGTGTTCGTTTGGATATAATCCTTGTATTTATCCAAAAAATCAAACCACTGTTCTTTGAGATCAACATAGTTCCCAATCATTCGTTCGTAAATAACCCAAAAATCCGGAAGCTCCTGTATTTTGATTTTACAGTTATATTCATCAAATGTGCCAAAGTCGGAAATTCCTTCGGGGTAAAACGGATTTGGCATACCGGTAACATTTGTAGATTTGCGAAATTCCACCGGCGACATTTTGCGATGTTTTTTGAACGCGGCACTGTAATTTGACGCACTGTATCCGTAATCCAAACCAATATCAGTGATAGGTTTATTCTTTTCCAACTTAATATCAATGGCGCTCTGATCCATTCTCAAGCGTTTGATAAATTCATAGACACTTTCACCAGTTATCTTCTTGAAAGATCTGCAAAAATAAAACGTTGAGAAGTGAAAATGATTGGCAACGTCTTCAATTGAAATATCCTCATCAAAATGCTGTATGATATAGTCGATACTTTGGTTTATTAATTCCTTTTCAATCATAACATATCCTCATAATCACACTCTAACATGGCTCACAGCCTTAATCGTATTATCGAATGGATCGCTTCATTTTATAAATCATCAGAAATCCGGGGTTTCCATTACTTGAATTTTACCACAATTCAATAATAGAATCCAATCACTTGATAATGAGAGGACATTCTTTTTTTACATCCAAAGCGCCAGCTTGTCCATCGGAATTTGTATTTTTATGGGTTGTCCGGCGTCCTAATGGGAGAATCCGCCACACAGAATGATTAATAAGCCTACCGGGAGCTCCGAAAAGGACTCCCTTTTTATGTCCGAAGGTGGTGCTGTGGATAATTGCGAATGCCGACCATGAATTACTTCCCCATTAATTGGAACCCCGCCGGAACACGGGTAGAACTAATCGCCATGGATGACCCCTACGCCAAACTCAAGTCCGGCAACCGCGCGACAGTTCGCGGCGTGGACGATGCCGGAAATATCCTGTGCGAATGGGATTGCGGCTCCTCACTGAGTTTGATTCCGGGCGAGGATAAGTTTAAAATTGTGCAACTGCATCTATAATACCTTCTACTGAAGAAACTTGTTTCGTTGCTCCATTCAATTCATCTGTGCTGCCGTATCCGTATGCACATCCGATAGAAAGAAGCTGATGACGATATGCAATTTCAATATCCAGCCATCGATCGCCTATGACTATGCATCTTCCGGAAAGCTCCTGCAAAATTGATTCGGCAATCTGCCATTTTGGAGCAAAATTGAAATCTTCCGTACAGTAAAAGGCCGAAAAATATCGTTCCATTCTAAACTGTTCCCGGTGTGCCTGCATATAGCTGCGTTTGCAGTTGCTAAGGAAGATGAGATTGTGTCCTGCGGATTTTAATTGCCGCAGGACAGTTTCCGCACCGGAATACAGCTTTGCTTTCCCCGCCAAGGTTAAGCGTATCATTTCGTCTCCAATAATCCCGCTACACAAATCTTTTTCCGGCTGCGGCAGCTCAGGTAGAAAGTTTTCCCACATATCTTTGGCGGAGAAGCCCAGCCATCTACTGATTTCAGTATCAGAGAACTCTTTGTCCGGAGCCAGACCCTTCCGCACAAGATGTGAATAGCCAAGACGGAAAGCGGGAGCGTAAATACAGAGGCTTTCGTGTAAAGTGCCGTCATAATCGAAAATCAAATTTGCCATATCAGGCTTGTATCTCTCGAATCAGATTTACCATTTCAATGGCACCAACCGCACAATCAAATCCCTTGTTGCCAGCTTTCGTGCCGGCCCGCTCAATTGCTTGCTCAATGTTCTCCGTTGTCAATACACCGAACATCACCGGAATATCACTGCTCAGGGATACATGCGCAATGCCCTTTGAAACCTCACTGCACACATAATCGTAGTGGCTTGTGCTGCCGCGAATCACAGCGCCAAGGCAGATGACCGCATCATATTTCCCGCTTTTCGCCATTTTGGAAGCAATGAGCGGTATTTCAAAGGCGCCGGGCACCCACGCAACGTCAATTTGATCCTCACTGACCTCATGACGTTTCAGCCCGTCAAGAGCACCGCCCAGCAGCTTGCTCGTGATAAATTCATTAAACCGTGCGGCAACAATACCAACCCGAATGTCCTTAGATACAAGCTTTCCTTCGAAAGTGGTCATAATTAGAATCTCCCTTTTAATTTAGTAATGTAAGATGTGACCCATTTTTTTCTGTTTGGTTTTCAGATAAATTAAGTTGTAATCAGTGGCTTGCATTTCAATTGGAACACGCTCAATGATTTCCATGCCAAACCCGGAAAGCTGATAGACCTTATCCGGATTGTTGGTAAGCAAGCGCAGAGTCTTTGCGCCCAGATCGCGCAGAATCTGCGCGCCAACGAAATATTCCCTCATATCGCCCGGGAAGCCAAGTGCAAGATTAGCTTCCAGAGTATCCATGCCTTGATCCTGAAGCGCATAGGCGCGCAATTTATTAATGAGTCCAATACCGCGCCCCTCCTGACGCATGTAAAGCAGAATACCCCGACCCTCTTTTTCAATTTGCGTCATAGCTGCTGCAAACTGCTGCCCGCAGTCACAACGCGTGGAGCCAAACGCATCCCCGGTCAGGCACTCGGAATGAACGCGGCATAACAGATTTTCTCCATCGCCAATCGCACCCTTGACCAGCGCAACATGGTGTTCGCCGTTGAGCTTGTTAATGTATCCGTAAATCTTGAAATCACCGTATTTGGTGGGGAGAGCAGCTGAGGTAACCTGTTCAACCAGCTTTTCATTTCGTTTGCGGTATTCCTGCAGGTCTTTGATTGTAAGCATTTTAAGATTCCATTTTTGCGCCAGCTCCATTAGTTCTGACGTGCGCATCATGGTTCCATCCTCTCGCATAATCTCACAACAAAGGCCGCATTCCCTGAGCCCCGCCAGCCGCATCAAATCCACAGTTGCCTCGGTATGTCCGTTTCGCTCCAGTACGCCATTCTTTTTTGCACGCAGCGGAAACATATGACCGGGGTGTCGGAAATCCTCAGGCTTTGCGTCGTCTGTTACGCATTTCATGGCGGTAACGCTGCGCTCTGCAGCTGAAATTCCGGTAGTGGTATCCACATGGTCGACGGATACCGTAAACGCTGTTTCGTGGTTATCCTTATTGTCGATGACCATTTGGGGAAATTGCAGCTTTTGGCAGAGCGCTTCGCTCATGGGCATACAAATCAGACCTTTTCCATGCATCGCCATAAAATTCACGTTTTTGGTGGTGGCAAACTCAGCGGCACAAATAAAGTCTCCTTCGTTTTCTCTGTCCTCATCGTCTGTAACCATAATGATTTTCCCAAGGCGAAGATCTTCTAACGCCTCTTCGATTGTGCTGAATTCAAACATTTTGTTTCCTCCTAAAAGCCGTGTTCCGCAAGAAAACCGGCTGTAATATGATTGTTTTGCACTTCGTTTCCCATCAGGCGTTCTACATATTTCCCGATGCAGTCATTCTCTAAATTAACCGAATCCCCGACACGGCGGCTGGACAGCGTTGTCAGTGATGCTGTGTGCGGTATGATGGAAACGCTAAAACTGTCTTTGTTTACCCTCGCTACAGTCAGACTGATACCGTCAATGGCAATTGAACCTTTTTCAATGATGTACCGAAGAACCTGTAAGGATGTTTTGATTGTAAACCAAACGGCATTATCATCCTTGTGAATTTCAGAAACCGTACCGGTACCGTCGATATGCCCGGAAACAATGTGACCGCCGAATCTGCCGTTTGCCATCATGGCGCTTTCCAGATTAACAGGACTGCCTATCCGCAGCTTTCCAAGGGCAGAACGGTTTAGGGTTTCATGCATCACATCTGCGGTGAAACTGTTAGGGGAAATGGAGCTAGCCGTAAGACAGACACCGTTGACCGCGACGCTGTCGCCAAGGTGAATGTCTTGCATAATCTCCGATGCCTGAATGGACAGAACAGCGGAGCTTACACCTTTTTGTATGCCCTGTATTTTGCCGATTTCTTCTATGATTCCTGTAAACACCGAATCACCTCGCTTTCTAATAAAATATCATCACCCATCTGTGTAATAACCGGTGCACCCAGCAAAAAAGCGTCCATTGGAGACTCAATACCCAGACCCTCTACCGGAGTTTTTCCGCTACCGCCAAACAGCTTGGGTGCGATATATGCCTGTACCTTATTCACAATGCCGCTTTGCAGTGCCGACCAATTCAGTGTGCCGCCGCCTTCGAGCAAAAGGCTGTCAATCTGCTTTTCACCCAATCTTTGCATCAAGCTGTTTAAGTCGATTTGATTATTCTTTTGGGGCAGTACCATGATCTCGCAGCCTGCATCCAGATATGGCCGATGCCTGTTTGTGTCTGTTGCCGCCGTAGCAATAAGAGTAGGGGCAGTATTGGCTGTTGTGACAATTCTTGCTTGTAAGGGTGTTCTCAAACCGGTGTCGCAGATGATGCGCAGGGGATTCCTGCCGTTCTCCAGCCGACAGGTCAGCATGGGGTCATCCGCAAGAACCGTACCTACCCCAACCATAATGGCTGAGTAGCGGTGCCGATCCTCATGCACACGCTGCCGTGCCTTCTCTCCGGTAATCCATTGAGATTTTCCAGTGTATGTGGCGATTTTCCCATCCATGGTCATGGCATATTTCATGACCACATAGGGCATCTTGTTTTGAATATAGTAGAAAAAGCTTTCATTGAGTTTGTCGCATTCATCCTTTGCAACATGCTCTATGACCTCAATACCGTGAGAATGCAATATTGCAATACCTTTCCCCGCAACCAGCGGATTGGGGTCGGAAGACCCGACTACCACACGGCTGATGCCGCTTTCAATAATTGCTTCCGTACAGGGAGGCGTTTTTCCATGATGACAGCAAGGCTCTAGCGTCACATAAAGCGTTGCGCCGACAGCTGATACCTGGCAGTCTGCAAGTGCGTTACGCTCGGCGTGAAGTTCGCCATATTTTTTGTGGTATCCCTGCCCGATCATCCTGCCATCCTTTACAATCACCGCTCCTACCATGGGGTTGGGGTTTACCCACCCGCAGCCTTGCCTTGCAAGCTGAATTGCAAGGCGCATATATTCTGTATCATTCATACAGCACCTCCATAAAATGAAAGAATGCCTTGAACAAAAAGTTCAGGGCATTCTTTCTACCGCAGGCGTGAAACTATGCTTTTGCAAATAAAAAGCTCTGGAATATAAAATATTCCAGAGCAAAAATCGCATAGACACAGAAAACTGTGGCTGTTATCTTCTTTCATCCAGACTGTACTGTCGGCCTCGGAATCTCACCGAATCAACCTTGCGGCTCGTGGGCTTTACCACCGGTAGGGAATTTCACCCTGCCCTGAAGATATTATTCAATTGATGTTATTATACCACTTAATTTGTTTCTGTCAATTAGAAACTATTTATCAAAAAGTGTAAGAGAATCAAAATAATCCGTACGGACGCGCATTGCACGTCATAAACATAATTGGCAACTCATTTGCCATCGAGTACTTTTGTGTAATCACAAATATTGCTGTATCAGTCCGAGTTAAGGGCACTGTCCGGAACGTGATCAGCGAAGGCGCAGGGGATGCTTCAAAAAAGCGACAGCCAGGTGATCAATAACGAAATTTTCACCCGGCGGTACAATTATGGAGCCGGAACATTTCTGGCTCACGCCCATCGGACTGTTCCTTGGAGTTATGGGCATGCTACAAGCATTTTTTGGGGATTGAAAAGGCGTATTGGGCAATAACGATTGATGATGATTCCTACTTGATTTACATTTTTGCAATGATTTTTGACAATGTGCTTATATTGCGACTGGTAAATTTGTCTTTCATATTCTTGCGACCGAGAATTTTTGAAAAGCCAGAATTAAGGGTAGCTCCTTTACGGCATTGCCAATAGAAACTGCCGCAACTGACCTTAGCATCTTCATGTTCGGATGGCGTAATTTTCTTGAATTCTTCAAGCAGAATGGTTTCAAATTTGGGTTCGCAGACGAAGGCGTAAACGTGCAATTCGGGATTTTCTTTAAAGGGAACAGCTGATAACATAGCAGCTATTTCTTCTTTGGTTTTAATAAAAAGAAAAACACTGTCCTTGTAATGTTCAGAAAGCACTTGTTCTAAACAGAAACGTAGCTCACTTTGTGGTCTGTCGGACTTAAAGACAATATTTCCTGTTGCCAAAACAGAAACAACACCGACAAACCCCGCGGTTTTGAGAATATCACAAGCTTCTGCCATTTTCATGGTTTTGCCGCCTATATTTACACCTCTTAAAAAGGCACAGTAAGTTTGCATTTGTTATCCTCCGATGAAGAGTCTTGATCAAATTTATACTTGAGGATTTATTTCAGGTTTTGTGGAATTAATGAAAAACAAGTCGGTATGTAGACTCTCGCGTGTTGGTCTGGAGTATCGCCCATTTCCTCACAGCTTAAACTCCTCGGCGTCATGAGATTTTAGAGGCGGCAGATTTTGCGGAATGCGCTTTAAGGGGTCATAGACAAAACGCCGGCAGCTTCCGTCCGGGTTTCGGTTACGCTTCAGTCTGCATACGCTGGCGCCGTCGTAGTCCGAGCCGTTTTGGCAGTATTCGCATTTTATTTCAATTTCGCTCCCGAAAAGCTTCGTTTTCTTTTTTCCGAACATTACTTTTTTCCTCACAATGGTCAATAATATAAAATAGTTAAGAAATTTCTTCACCGCAGACAAGGCAGATTATTTGATTTAATTATAGCATTAGCTTCCTCTAAATTCCAGCTTTTCCGGCGAAAGGCTGAAAAGGAATATGGCGCATAAGGCAATCAGCGCTGCCGCTGCCGGAACAGAACCGGAGAACTGGGCGGCGAGAGGAGCGGATGTGTTGTAAAATACGGGGGTGCTCAGCGGAAACTGCTGCACCAGTACGAGGGTAATCAGGGCGGACAGCCCCCCATGCAGAAAACGATAGAGCAGAAAATGCAACAGGTTGATACGGATTCCCGAAACAGAAGACAATACCTGGAAATGGACGCAGATTCCTCCCCAGCCGATTGCAAAGGAGAGGGCGGTCAGCGGAGCGCCTGCTTTTGCCAGATCGGAGCTCCCGCCCGTGACTTCCAGTAAAGCGGAAAGCACGGTGGCACTGTGAGGCTCCGTGACCCATAAACGGAGCAGATTAATCAGTGACGCGAACAGGATGACAAAGCAGCACATATTCAGTGTCGCCCTTGCCGCGTCATAAGCGGAGGAAATCAGGGCGTCTGAAAAGCTTACCCTTCTGTCTTTTTTTCGCGCGGGCACGGTCGGTTCGCGTTTTGCCGGAATCGCACTGATAACGCTGAGTATGATCGAGCCAAGCAGCTGGGAAGCAAACAAAATCAGTCCGGCCTGCGGACTTTTGAGAAATCCGGTTCCCACCGCGCTGATGACAAATGCGGGTCCGGCATTTACACAAAAGCTGAGCATCCGCGCCGCCTGACTTTCGCTGACCGCGCCGCTTTCAAAAAGAGCCTCCACACTTCTGGCTCCCGTCGGATATCCGCCGATGGCTGCCATCAAAATTGTGGCGGCAGTGCTTCCCGGCAGCTTCAAAATCGCGCGCGCCGGAGCTTCAAACAGTTTTCCGAGCTTTTCGGAAAGCCCGCTTTTTACCACGAAAACCGAAAGCACCATAAAAGGATAGAGCGAGGGGACCAGAACCTGAAGGCAGTAGCCGATTCCGTTACGGGCGCCCTGTGTTGCGGCTGCGGGGAAGATCAGCAGGGAGCAGGCCGCTGCCATCACACCGCACAGTACCAGAATCTGCTTGATCCACATTAAAAAATCCCATCCCTTCCGTATTCCGCCGGAGATTAACCCCCTCGGCAGCATTTTATATATATGCCGCCGCGCGGATATTTACGCCTCTTGCCGCATAGGCTTTATGTGACAAATATGATTGGGGCGGGGATTGATTTTGAGCAAGAAAGTGAACATCCGGAGTCTGACAGCGCCGCTTAATATGCAGTCGCATATTGAGATCAATGGAAACACGGAAGTGGTCGCCGAAGGGTGCGGCGGAGTGCTGGAATACGGCACGGAGGTGGTAAGAATTAAGGCTGGGCGTTTTATTATTCGATTTACCGGACGGAATCTGGTTATAAAATGCCTGAATGAGGATTCCCTTGTTGTAAACGGATTCATAACCGGAATCGAGTTTTTGCAGTAGTGATTTTTGCTTCTGATCAATCTGGATATGAATGGGGGGAGTAAATGTTTTCCTTAATGCTTACGCGCTGGCTCTTGGGCTACGCGCGGTTTACCGTTCACGGAGGAAGTCCGGAACGTTTTCTGAATCAGTGCGCGCGCAGCGGGATCATTTTATGGGATATCCGGAGCGGGGAGAACGGCGGCGCCTGTGTAGCGGCGCGGCGCTACCGCTCGCTGCGGACCTGCGCAAGAAAATCGGGGTCAAGGTTAAAGGTGCGGGAACGCCACGGCTTTCCGTTCGCAACCGCCGGCATTCGCAGGCATCGGGGAATTCTGGTCGGTGCTGTGCTGGCAGTGCTCATATTTTATGTTTTGTCCCTGCATGTCTGGTGTATTGAGGTTAAAGGGAATACGACGATTCCGACACAGGATATCCGCACAGCTTTGGCTGAAATGGGAATTACGAACGGTACGCGCAAGAAAAACGTCGATCCCCAGATGGTACAGCAGGCCCTCATGATAAAGTTCCCCCAAATCGGGTGGCTCTCTGTGAATACGCTGGGCTGCAGCGCGGAAGTTACCTTGCAGGAAAAAACCGAAAAGCCGCCCATCGCGCAGAAGGATTACAGTGTCTGCAACCTCAAGGCTTCCGCTACGGGGCAAATTGTTTTGCTGGAGGTTTATACCGGAACGCCTCAGGTAAAGCAGGGGGATGCGGTCGTGGAGGGGCAGCTTCTGGTCAGCGGTGTGGTTGAGGATATTTATGGAACGACTACTATGCGGCGCGCGGCAGGCAAGATCCTTGCGGAAACGAGCCGGACGCTGACCGCCGAGGTGGAGATGAAACGCAATGTTGTTGAAGAAACCGGAAAAATCATTACGCGCAGAAGCTTTCATCTCTTCAATGCCTGCATTCCGCTGAGCTTTGTCGGCAAGCCTCAGGGGGATTATCGACCGGAGGGTCAGCTAACCCAGATTAAGCTGATGAATTCTGTTCTGCCGATTAGCGTTTACGAAGAAAACTGGATTCAGCAGGTTACGGTTCCGGTTACGCTGAACAAGGAACAGGCGATTCGGGAGGCAGAGCAGCAAATTCTGCAAAAGGAAAAAGAATTGAAGAATGTTGAAATTATTTCGCAGACTGCAAGCGACAGAATCGTTGGTTCCAAGCTGATTTATACCGCAAATGTGAAATGTCGGGAGAACATAGCGCAGGAATCGGAAATACTAATAAAATAATAAAATTTTTTGTTACTATTTCTGGTGACGAAACTGTCAAATAGTGCTATAATAAAAATAATTTACCATGAGAGAGTATATCTTGAGGGTAAAATATTATAAGGTGATAAGATGTTTGAACAAAGGATCAATATAGACCGCATGGAGCAGGCGGTTGCACTTTTCGGGAGCTTTGATGAAAATATCAAGCTTGTGGAAAAGGAATACCGGGTCAGCGTCCTTGGGCGGGGCAGTGAAATCAAGGTATCCGGAGAAGCGGAAAACGTAGCTATGGCGGTACGGGCAATCGACAGCCTTCTTACGCTGATTAACCGGGGGGAAGCCCTCAGCGAGCAGAATGTGCGCTACTGCATCTCGCTGGTGAACGAGGGAAGCGAGGATAAGGTTGAGTCGCTTGCCGGGGATTGTATCTGCATTACGTCTAAGGGGAAGCCGGTAAAGGCAAAAACACTCGGGCAGAAAAAATACTGCACCGCGATAAAAAGCCACACAATCACCATCGGCGTCGGTCCTGCCGGAACCGGAAAAACCTATCTCGCGGTTGCGCTGGCAGTTACCGCGTTTCGCGCGCAGGAGGTAAACCGCATTATATTGACCCGCCCGGCCGTGGAAGCGGGCGAGAAGCTCGGATTTCTTCCGGGTGATTTGCAGCAGAAGGTAGACCCTTACCTGCGTCCCCTGTATGACGCCCTGTTCGATATGCTGGGAGCGGAAACCTACCAGAAATATGTGGAGCGCGGAAACATTGAGGTAGCGCCGCTGGCTTATATGCGCGGCAGAACGCTGGACGACAGCTTCATCATTTTGGATGAGGCGCAGAATACCACGCCGGAGCAGATGAAAATGTTCCTGACGCGGCTGGGCTTTAACTCGAAGATGGTAATTACCGGAGATGTGACGCAGATTGACCTTCCCGAAGGCAGAAAATCCGGTCTGAAGGATGTGCTGCGTATTCTGCGCGGCATTGACGATATCGCCCAGGTGCGGTTTAATGAAAAAGATGTTGTGCGCCACAGACTGGTGCAGGATATTATTAAAGCTTACGAAAAAAATGAGGAGGTCGGGCGTTAGTAATGGAAAAGATTAGGGTAATCATAGAAAATAAGCAAAAAGAAGTGAAGATACCAACAGGGTTGCGCATGCTGGTTCGCCGCTGCTGCAACGCGGTGCTTCGGATGGAAAAATTCACAGATCCCGCGGAAATCAGCGTTACCTTTGTAGATAACGCACAAATTCAGGAACTGAACAAGCAATACCGAAACAAAGACGTACCGACGGATGTGCTTTCCTTTCCGATGGGGGAAAACGGTGTTTATGATGAGAACCACACAACCGGGGCAAAAATGCTCGGTGATATCGTAATCTCTATGGAGAAGGCGGTGGAGCAGGCAGACCGCTACGGTCACAGCCTGGAACGCGAGGTCGGTTATCTTTCGGCGCATTCCATGCTTCATCTGCTTGGCTACGACCATGAGGACGGCGGGATGGAGCGGGTTCATATGCGGGAAAAGGAAGAGCAGGTAATGACGCAGCTCGGTCTGCCAAGCACGAGCAGCTATGTTTTGGATGAGGATGAGGAATAAGGCTTGCGTTTTTTTAAAAGCTTTAAATATGCATTTCGCGGTATCATATACTGCATTAATAACGAACGAAATATGCGGATACACACAGTGGCAGCGCTGTATGTGTTTGCTTTTTCGTTCTTTTTTCAGTTATCAAGGACAAGCTATGCAGTGTTGTGCTTGACTGTTGCGACAGTAATGGCGTCAGAAATGTTTAATACGGTTTCGGAGGAGCTCTCTGATATGGCGGCGGCCAGCTTCAACCCTGTGGTACGAATTATAAAGGATATGGCCGCGGGCAGCGTACTGATCTGCGCCGTTTTTTCGGTTGCGGTCGGTGTCTGTCTCTTTTGGAAGCCTGCTGTTTTTTCTGAAATTCTGGCGTTTTTCGCAGGGAACCCTCTGCTGCTCGTTCTGCTTCTTCTCTCGGCTGTGGTGAGCACGGTGTTTGTCGTTCTGGGACCGATCGGGATCCGCGATTTTATTCTGAAAAAACGAGAGAAGTAATAAGTAGTAACGATAGAGTATTTTGGATTAATTATTGGAGGTCTGAATGATTTCAAGAACTTGGCACGGCATTGTTCCCATCTGTTTGAAAAAGGACTTTGAAACTTATTTGCAGAATACCGGTGTAAGTGATACGACAAGCATAAAAGGGAATAAAGGAGCTTATGTGAAGATTGAAGAACAGGCGGAATATGCCCACTTCTTTCTATGTACGATATGGGATTCTATGGAAAGTATTCGGTGTTATGCCGGAAATCTTCCGGAGAAAGCGGTTACTTACCCGGAGGATGATAGATACGGTCTGATTTCAGACCCGATTGTAATCCATCAGGAGGTAACAAACAGTAAAAATCCTTTTTTGGAGTAAGCGATATAACCGCAAAAATTTATGGAATACGGGAGAAGTACAATGCTTGAAAATACAAATGATAAATCCGCCTTTATCGCCATAGTCGGCCGTCCGAATGTAGGAAAGTCGTCCCTGCTGAACGCGATGATCGGGCAGAAGGTTGCCATTGTTTCCGATAAGCCGCAAACGACCAGAACCCGGATTATGGGTGTTCTGACCCGCGAAGAATACCAGTTGGTTTTTATTGATACACCGGGCTTGCTGAAACCCCGTAACGAGCTGGGCGAATATATGCTAAAGTCGGTCAACGAATCCATCGCCGGAGTGGACGCCTGCCTTCTGGTTGTGGAGGCGGGCAAAAAAATTGCCCCCGTCGATCTGGAGCTGATCCAGAGATTCAAGTCGCTTGGGTTACCGGCGGTGCTGGCAATTAATAAAATTGACCTGATTCCCGATAAGAGCGTGCTGATGACGCAGATTTCGGAGCTTTCGAAGCTTTACAACTTCCGTGCGGTGGTGCCGATTTCCGCGCTGGATGGCAACGGGGTAAAGGCTTTGACGGCGGAGCTGGAAAAGCTTGCGGAGCCCTGCGGGCATTTCTTTGAGGAGGATACGCTCACCGATCAGCCGGAGCATGTTCTGGCCGGAGAGATCGTTCGGGAGAAAATTCTGCGTCTTTGCAGCAAGGAAGTACCTCACGGCATCGCGGTTGTGGTGGAACGAATGCGCGAACGGGAGGACAAAAGCGGCGTCACCGATATCGATGCCACAATTTACTGCGAAAAAGCATCCCATAAAGGAATTATTATTGGAAAGAACGGTGCTATGCTGAAAAAAGTTGGCACGTTTGCGCGGTGCGATATGGAGCGCTTTTTTGACTGCAAAATCAACCTTCAGCTGTGGGTAAAGGTAAAAGAGGACTGGCGCAACCGCATTGGTGCGCTGCGCAGCTTCGGCTTTGACAAATCAGATTTTAGCTGAGGGCAAAGCATATTTTTAGCGAAAAGTTTGTAACATTATGGGGATAATTCATATATTTCCCGCTCATATTACTCACTCAAAGGCGAATACTTAAATTGCAAACCAAAATAAGGAGTGAATGATATGGATGAAATGACAGCATGGAACTGTTTTGAACATACGGGAAGTGTAACGGATTATTTGAAATACAGTCAGTGTAAGCACAGCAGTGAGGAACATCAAACGCGGGAGGAACCCGATGCAGATAGAGACCGAAGGTTTGGTTATTATGGAGAAGAGCGTGGGTGAAAGCGACCGTTTGGTAACGATTCTGTCCAAACGGGAGGGCGTTTTGCGCGCGTTTGCGCAGCAGGCGAAAAGGGTGAAAAGCAGTAAGCTTTCCGCCACGCAGCTTTTCAGTTATTCCCGCTTCACCGTGTTTAAGGGGCGGGAATAATACATAATTGATGACGCTCAGCCCATAGAGGTCTTTTTTGACCTGCGCAGGGATATGGAGCGTCTTTCTCTTGCTCAGTATTTTTGCGAGCTGGCGGGTGCGCTTGCCCCCCGAGAGTTCGAGGCGGGAGATTACCTTCGGCTGATGCTGAAC
>JAEZWL010000018.1 GCA_023420245.1 Bacillota bacterium
CGCTTCTTCTGTGTGTAATATAATATGGTAATCAGTGTTTCGTCGCTTCCTGCGCCTGGTGGCAGCCGCTGCAGCTTTTACAGCCGCCGGAGCTTGCCATGGGGCAGGAGTCCTTTTCTACGCAGCCGGAGCAGGTGCCTTTTTTTAAGACATGCCTTAAAGCCAGTAGGAAAAGAACGGCAACAACGCTGCTGATCAAAATGGTACTCATAGATTATCCTCCTGGTGCAGCCGGTGCGGACTAACCAAGCCTGCCCGCTGTGGCTGCAATATCATGTGATGCTCCGAGACCCGGAGCGGATTTTTGTTTTGGAGCCGGACGGAACAGCAGGTACAGCAGGACGCCGAGAAGGATTACCGCAACGGCGGAGCCGGCTGAGAACGGAGCCCCGGTCAGCAGGATGCCGAACTGGAACACCATGAGGGAAACGCAGTAGGAAAAGATGTTCTGGTAGGCAAGGGCAAACACCGTCCATTTTTTGCTGTTCATTTCCTTGGCAATTGTGCTGATTGCCGCGAGGCAGGGGGAATCGAGCAGGTTAAAGAGCAGGAAGGAAAAT
This sequence comes from Bacillota bacterium, assembly GCA_023420245.1. Classification (GTDB taxonomy): domain Bacteria; phylum Bacillota; class Clostridia; order Oscillospirales; family Acutalibacteraceae; genus DATAML01. Next base: position 561 of record JAEZWL010000018.1, read on the forward strand.
GCCGCTACCGCGCCGGGGAACATTGCCATAACGGCCGTCCATAAGCCGGTGTCGCCTTCGCCCGCATCCGCCATACCGAGCAGCACGCCCATTGTGCTTACGATTCCCTCCTTGGCAACAAAGCCGGAGAGCGTTGCGGCGACTGCTTTCCAGCTGCCGAAGCCAAGCGGGATAAAGATGGGAGCAATGAACCCGCCGATCATGGCGAGCAGACTGTATTCCTGGTCAACGATGCCGAACTGCCCGTCGGCGAAGCCATAGGTTGCAAGGAACCACATGACGACACAGCTGACAAACAGCACGGTTCCGGCTTTTTTCAGGAAGCTCCATACGCGCTCCCAAACATGGAGCAAAACGTTCCTGACGGAGGGGACGTGGTACTGCGGAAGTTCCATGACGAACGGAGCGGGGTCACCCATAAACAGCCGGGTTTTCTTCAGCATGATGCCGGAGACAATGACAGCCACGATACCGATAAAGTACATAGTGGGAGCCATCCACCAGGCTCCGCCCATAATCGCGCCCGCAATCAGCGCGATAACCGGAAGCTTCGCGCCGCAGGGGACAAAGGTTGTGGTCATAATCGTCATACGGCGGTCGTTTTCATTCTCAATCGTTTTGGTTGCCATAATTCCGGGTACGCCGCAGCCGGAGGAAATGAGCAGAGGGATGAAGCTTTTTCCCGAAAGACCGAATTTATGAAAAATACGGTCCATAATGAACGCGATGCGAACCATGTAGCCGCAGTCCTCCAAAATTGAGAGGAAGAAGAACAGAATCGCCATCTGCGGAGCGAACCCGATGGGCGCCGCAAGACCGCCGAGGATTCCGTCCACAATCAGCCCGTTCAGCCAGTCCGCCGCGCCAACGCCGGAAAGCCACGCGCTTACCCCCGGCTGAATCCATTCGCCGAACAGGGTGTCGTTTGTCCAGTCCGTTACAATCGTTCCGAGCGACGTTACGGAAATATAATAAACGCCGAACATGATCAGTACGAAAATCGGCAGAGCCAGAATACGGTTTGTAACGATTCTGTCTATCTTGTCGGAGGTCGTCAGCTTTCCGCGCGTTTTCTTCTGGCAGCCCTGAATGATGGAAGCAATATAGAGGTAGCGCTCATTGGTGACGATGCTTTCGGAATCATCATCCATTTCGGCTTCGCATTCGGAGATGTCCTTCCCGATATGCGCCTTTAAGTCATCCGGAAGGGAAAGCTGCTCAAAGACCTTTTCGTCACGCTCAAATATTTTAATCGCGAACCAGCGCTGGCGTTTTTCTTCCATTCTTCCCTCGAGCGCCTCCTCAATATGGGCGATGGCGTGCTCGACGCTGCCGGAAAAGGTGTGCTGCGGAACCATGGGAACCGCGGCGCGGGCAATTCTGACCGCTTCCTCGGCGGCCTGCGTGATACCGAGCCCTTTCAGCGCAGAAATCTCCATTACGGTGCAGCCAAGCTCCTTGGAAAGCCGGTCAATAAAAAGCTTGTCGCCGCTTTTGTTGACAAGGTCCATCATATTGACGGCAACCACCATGGGGATACCGAGCTCTGCAAGTTGTGTGGTCAGGTAAAGGTTGCGTTCCAGATTGGTGCCGTCCACGATATTCAGGATGGCGTCGGGGTGCTCGTCGAGAAGATAGTTTCTCGCGACGACCTCCTCGAGCGAGTAAGGGGAAAGGGAGTAAATTCCAGGTAAATCCGTAATGACGACATCCTTGTGGTTCTTCAGTTTTCCTTCCTTTTTTTCTACCGTAACGCCCGGCCAGTTTCCCACATACTGGTTTGAACCGGTCAGCGCGTTGAAAAGCGTGGTCTTGCCGCTGTTTGGGTTTCCGGCAAGCGCTATTTTGATGGGCATTGTTCATCCTCCTAGCAATATGTATATTCTGGCGGTTAGTTGATTCTAACCGCATAGCACAGAATTGTGCGCGCAAATCCCCCGGCTACTGCACCGATATTTTCTCGGCGTCCGCCTTACGCAGGGAAAGCTCGTAACCGCGCACCGTAACCTCAACCGGGTCCCCCAGGGGCGCTACCTTGCGAACATAGATATTGGTGCCCTTGGTAATACCCATATCCATGAGCCTGCGCTTGATTGCCCCTACCGCGTCGATTTTTGATACGGTGACGGTCTGCCCGCATTTGGTCTCTTTCAGTGTTTGCATTTCCATTGTCTCCTTCTATCATGTATTTGCGGCAAAGCCGCATAAATCTTTGCTGTTTTTACGCGCCGCCGGTTTGCATCCCTTATACTCCATTGTTTTCTGAAAACCAAATAAAGCTCTATACAGGATTGACTTGTAAGCGTATACTGTATTCAAGGAAAAGGGAGTGTGATAATAATGGATTTCGTTACGGCGCTGAAATTTATTGTGTTATGCTTGATTTACGGTATCCTGATTTTTGAGCTGGCAAGATTTTTTGGTTCTGTGGTACTCCGTGCTTCCGGCGGATATCAGCTTCTGTGTCATGAGGTCAAAAGGTGGAGGACGCGATTTCGCCAGAAAAAAAGCGGCTGATTACGGAATGCATTACACCATAATTTTATTTGCCATTTCACGGCTGACCGCAACTCTGGAATCCTTGACCCGAACGATTACGTTTCCGCTGATTTGGGTAATTACCGTTACCGCGCCGCCGACCACAAAGCCCAGATTTTCTAAAAACTGCTTCGCCTCCGCTTTGCCGCTTATTTTTTTAATGAGGTTTTCTTCCCCCTCTTTTGCCATCGTTAAAGGCATCATAATTCCTCCTTGCAATGCAATATAGAAGTTAGATTAGTCTAACTAAACATCCAAAATATTGGTTAGCGTTATCTAACCAATAAAAGGTTAGCATAAACTAACTAAATTGTCAATAGCTTTCTGTCAGCCTTGACAATTTTCTTAATTGCTTTCCGCAAATTCCTGTGTTATTCTATATTCAATTCATTATAACGGCAGAAAGGAGCGCGCTACTGTGAAAATACAGGAATCTGCCGAGATGTATCTTGAAACAATATTGGTTTTAGGCTACAGAAACCCGCAGGTCAGGTCGATTGATATTGTGGAGGAGCTGGAATATAAAAAGTCCAGCGTTAGCGTCGCTATGAAAAACCTGCGTGAAAACGGGTATATTGAGATGGACAGCGAGGGCTATATCTCGCTGACCGCCAAAGGGAAAAAAATTGCGGAAACCATGTACGAACGGCATACGCTTCTTTCCGGCTGGCTGATTCACCTGGGTGTGGACAAGGCAATCGCGATTGAGGACGCTTGCCGAATGGAGCATGTGATCAGCCCGGAGAGCTTTGAAGCGATTAAAAAGCATATGGAAAACGCGAAATCGGAATAGGTGCCGGAAAAGCTTCCCGGAACCTATTCCGATGCGATCACCTTTATCCCTTCTTATTGCACCCCGAATTATAGTCGATTAACTTTAATTGACTATAATTACGAATCAGCTTGCGCGGGAGGGTGTGTAGGGTATTCAACAGGGTGGTAATCCTGTGAACCGCCCGCGCCGCTCTATTCGGGGGCAACAATAAAAAACGCCATGTACGGAATTGTTTTCCATACACAGCGCAGGGCTCTCGGCAATCGCAAAAATCTTAAAACTTCCCTCTGTACAAAATGTGACGAAAGAAGTATAATAATGTTTGCAAACGTGCGGG
>JAEZWL010000145.1 GCA_023420245.1 Bacillota bacterium
ACTCTCATGACGGCACCTCCCGTTTTACGGAAAAATATAATAGGTCTAAATTAGACCTCAGCCTCCCTCAATGAAAAGGGCGCAAAAAAAATAACCCCTTTATGAGGTAATAACATATTAACATATCGATATTCCATCTGTCAAGTAGTTTGCCGATACATTTGATTATTTTTGCCGGAAGATAAAGCAAGGCAGGCAGAATCCAACTTACCGGCTGCCTGCCTTGACTGATTATTTCCTCAGGGTGTTGAGGTTGTCCGCCACAAATTTCTGCTCTTTCTTTTTCTTTTCGGGCTTAAAGGTTTTGCCTTTGATTTTACGCGCGGCCGTATACCCTTTTTTCAGGTCTTCACTGAAAAGCGGTTCCATATTTTCAATAGCCGCCTGATCGTCGATGCCGTTGAGAATAACGATCGTAATAATGGAACGCACATCCATATCGCCCGAAACATACAGATCGTTCAAAAGGTCGCAGCAGCGTTTTACAGCGTCCTTTTTCTGCGTCTGCGCACAAAGAGCCTCGATTCTGGGGAGAAGGCTGTTCCGCGAAAAGGTTACCGCGCGAATATCACCGTACTTTGCCCGTTCCTCCGCCATCTCGTCGCGAAGCTCCGGAAAAACGCCGACAAAACGGTTGAAAAAGAAAATCGGGTCCGGATTGTTCTCGTCATCCTTTTTCCTTTTCTTCTTCGTTTTAAGGGCGGCAATGCGCTTCGGCCCCTGGATGGTTTCTACAAAATCGTTCTGAATGCTGTCGGCCTCGGACTGGCTGTCGGTTTCCGGGTCAAACAGCCAGATGGAAAGAGACTTCCACTGCGCGTCCGGCTTACCGTCCTCCATATCGCAGGTTCTCAGCTCAAACCGTTTTTTTACCTTATTATATAACACGCTGTAGGCGGTATCCTCGGCGGTAAAAATAACCGCGCGCCCGTTTTCTTCCTGCTGTTCGCCCGCTTTGGAAAAGCCCTGCTCTCCAAGCGCCGCGCCAACCTTATCGGCAATCAGGTCAAACGCCTTTTGCTCCAATAAAATCACTCCTGTATCTTTAATGAAATAACTTTTAATCCTGATTAAATCAACTCAGTTTATGATTATACTACATAATACGTTTTTTGTCACCATACTTATTTAACAAATTTTCGATTGCGCCAATTGGAGCGTTGTGGTATGATATATATTCACAGTATTATATATTAATTAGAAGAATGTGCTAGGGTGTGTCGCTCTAGGCCTTGCGAAGCAAGGTTCAGTTTTGGAGGGGGATCATGATGAAAAAAAAGATCGCTGTCATTTTTGGCGGATGTTCCTCAGAGCACGAAATCTCGCGCTTGTCTGCTACATCTGTGATCAACAATTTACCAAAGGATAAATACGAGGTTGTATGCCTTGGAATTACAAAGGACGGTCGCTGGTATCTGTTCAACGGCCCCGTGGAGAAAATTGCCGACGGCAGCTGGGAGCGCGACGCGCTGAATCAGCCCGCGTTTATTTCTCCGGACCGGAGCGTCGGCGGAATCGTCGTGGACGGAAAAATCGGGTTTGATATTTTTAAAGTAGACTGCGTTTTCCCCGTGCTGCACGGCAGAAACGGAGAAGACGGAACCCTTCAGGGGCTTTTGCAGCTATGCGGACTCCCCTTTGTCGGCTGCCGGACGCTCGCCTCGGCGGTGTGTATGGATAAGGCGGTCACCCACACGCTGTTAACTGCCGCCGGAGTTCACCAGGCCAACTATCTCTGGTTCTTTGCAAACCGGTATGACAAAGCCGGCGCGGAGAAAATCAAGGTAAAAATCAACGCGAGGCTTGGTTACCCGGTTTTTGTAAAGCCCGCCAACGCAGGCTCTTCCGTAGGCGTCAGCAAGGTATGCAGCGAAGCAGAGCTGGACGCCGCGGTGGAAAAAGCCGCGCGCGAGGATGATAAAATCGTTGTGGAAGAAACCATTGTCGGTCAGGAGGTAGAATGCGCCGTGCTGGGCAACGCCGAACCGGAGGCTTCCGTTATCGGAGAAATTGCCGCCTCCGCGGAATTCTACGATTACGACGATAAATATAACTCCGGCAAATCGCAGCTCTATATCCCCGCCCATCTCGAAGAGGAGGTCATGGAGGAAATCCGTAAAACCGCGGCAAGAGCCTACCGTATGCTCGGATGCACGGGGCTGGCCCGCGTGGACTTCTTCGTGCGGAACGGCAGGGAGATTATTCTGAACGAGCTGAACACCATTCCGGGCTTCACCTCCATCAGCATGTATCCGAAGCTCTGGGAAGCCTGCGGCGTTTCCTACAGCGAGCTGCTGGATAAGCTGATCACGCTTTCCTTCGAAATAAAACCGAAGTACTGACTTCATTGCTATGCGGATCAGGATGCGGTAAAACAAAACTTTGGAGAGATGCAACAGAATGGATAACAGACCAATCGGCGTATTTGACTCCGGCCTGGGCGGCCTGACCGCCGTAAAAGAGCTGATCAATATTATGCCCCATGAAAATATCGTTTATTTCGGA
>JAEZWL010000027.1 GCA_023420245.1 Bacillota bacterium
GATGCAGGTAACGCCCAGCGATTTCAAATAGCCGAGCTTTTCCTCAATGCCGCGCAGGTCACCCCCGAAATAATCGGTATTGGTGATTTTTCCCTGCTCGTTCGGCGCCCAGTCGGGCTGACCGCACCAATCCTCATGCATTTTACGATCCTGCGGAACACCCGTTTTTTTACGTCCGGAGCAGGCAAAGCGATCGGGGAAAATTTGGTACATCACGCCTCCTGCAAGCCAGTCAGGCGTGACAAAGGCGTGGTCATAGACCGTCAGCTGCCAGACGCGGTTTGTATTCTGAAAGGCGCCCTCTCCGCCGTATCCGCGCGTAATTTTGAGGGTTCCCCGCCAGGTATCCGCATAGAACCAGTAAAAATACAGACCGGGCTTATTTGCAGTGAAATGGCATTCCCACCATTCGAAATTGTCTCCGTTCATTCCGCACCAAAACATGCCAAGAGCCTGCTCTTCGCCGGTTGCGTCGTCCCTGACCATCAGTCTTGCATTAGAGCATTTCAGGTCGCGCGGCATGGTAATTCTGAAATGAACCGGCTTCCCGTCCGGCACTGCTCCGGTCGGGTCACGGTAAATTGGATTTCGGGAATTAAACATTCAAGTCCCCCCAGTAAAAGGAATCGGATTCTTCCAAACCGTCGGTTCCGCTCTTCGGAATTCCGGCGCAAACAGAAGAATCCTAATTTTTATGTCCCTATTTCCGGCAAGCGGATTCTCTTTGGTTTACAGCGGCAGTGGCGTGGCATTCCAGATATTCTCCGCGTATTCACGAATGGCGCGGTCCGCCGCAAAGCGACCCGCCATTGCGGTGTTGACCAGACCCATGCGGTTCCATCCGGCGGTGTCTCCGTAAAGGAGCTCCGCCTTTTTGCGCGCCTGCTTGTAGGAGTGGAAATCCGCCAGAACCATGTAGGTATCGCGGGTAAGCAGCGCGTCGCCGATATCCCGGAAGCTGACTCCGTTGAATCCGGTGTTCAATTCCTCCACCGCTTTCTTGATCTCCGGATTTCTGTCGAACAGTGCCCTCGGGCTGTAATTCGGCTTCAGCTCATTTACCTCCGGCGTGGTCATGCCGAACAGGAGAATGTTTTCGTCGCCGACAGACTGGTGAATTTCCACATTGGCTCCGTCCAGCGTACCCAGCGTTACCGCCGCGTTAATCATAAATTTCATATTGCTGGTACCGGAGGCCTCGGTGCCGGCAAGAGATATCTGCTCGCTCACGTCTGCGGCGGGGGTCAGCAGCTCCGCCAGCGTGACGCGGTAGTCCTCCAAATACACGACCCGCATCTTTTTGTTCACGCGCGGGTCATTGTTGATTGTTTTGCCCAAATCGACAATAAACCGGATCATCTGCTTTGCGAAGTAGTAGCCCGGCGCGGCCTTTGCCCCGAAAATATAGGTGTGGGGAGTAAAGTCCGCGTTGGGATTTTCGCGCAGCCACTGGTAGGTGGAAAGAATTTCGAGCGCGTTCATATGCTGGCGCTTATACTCGTGCATACGCTTTACCTGCACGTCGAACATGGAATCCGGGTCTATTTCCAGATTGTTTTCCCGCTTGATAAACTCGGCAAGGCGCAGCTTGTTGCCGCGCTTGATTTTCGCCATCCTGTCGAGAACAGAAGCGTCGTCTTTGAATTTCAGCAGCTTTTCGAGCTGAGAGGCGTCGTGGATATACCCGTCTCCGATCAGCTCGGTGATGAGGGAGGCCAGCGCGGGGTTCGCCTGGTTGAGCCAGCGGCGGTGGGCGATACCGTTCGTTACGTTGGTGAATTTTTCCGGCATTTCGGTATAAAAATCGTGGAATACGGATTCCTTCAAAATATCGCTGTGAAGCTGGGAAACGCCGTTTACGCTGTGACTGCTCACCACGGCGAGGTTTGCCATCTTCACGTAGCCGTCATTGAGCGGAGCCATGCGCCCCACCTTATAGCCGTCCACGCCCTTTTCATGCATGGACGCACAGAAACGGCGGTTGATCTCTTCGATAATCTGGTAGATACGGGGCAGCATCATGCGGAACAAATCCACGCCCCAGCATTCCAGCGCCTCAGACATAACGGTGTGGTTGGTGTACGCAACGGTGCGGGTCACGATGTCCCATGCCGCGTCCCAGCTGTAGCCGCATTCGTCGAGCATAACGCGCATCATTTCCGGAATCGCCAGAACCGGGTGGGTGTCGTTCAGGTGGATTGCCGCGACCTCCGGCAGATTATCGAGCGTGCTGTATTTAAACAGATGGCGGCGAATAATATCCTGTATGGTAGCCGAAACAAGGAAATATTGCTGGGAAAGGCGCAGGCTCTTGGCCTCCGCGTGGTTGTCATCGGGATACAGAATTTTTGTAATCGCCTCCGCCATCGCGTTCTGCTCCATGGCGCGCATATAGTTGCCCCCGTTGAACAGCTTCATATCAAAGTCGGCGGAGCGGGAGGCCCAGATGCGCAGGCGGCTGATCCCGCGCCCATCCATTCCGGCAAGATACATGTCGTAGGGAACCGCGATTACCTTGGTATAATCCTTGTGATTTACCACATGGTACTGGTTGTTCCAGTAATCCTCAATTTTGCCGTAAAAATGAACCTCCACGCTTTTTTCCGGTACGGCCTGAAGCCAGATTTTGCCGCCGGGCAGCCAGAAATCGGGCAGCTCGGTCTGCCAGCCATCCACCAGCTTCTGGCGGAAGATGCCGTATTCGTAACGGAGGGAATAGCCGGTTGCCGGGTAGCCCTGCGTGGCAAGACCATCCAAAAAGCACGCGGCAAGTCTTCCGAGACCGCCGTTTCCGAGACCCGCGTCGGGCTCCTGCTCGTAAAGGGAGTCCAGCTTCAGCCCCATCTGATTCAGCGCGTCGCGAAAATCCTCCTCGATGCCGAGGTTGAACAGATTGTTCTTCAGGGAACGACCAAGCAAAAACTCCATGCAGAGGTAATACACCTGTTTGGTGTGTGTCTTTTCCGTCTTCGCCATGTACTCGCTGCGGCTCTGAGTCATCAGATCGCGCACCGTGAGGGCGACCGCCTTGTAGCATTGCTCGTCGGTCGCGTTTTCCAGACTAACGCCAAAATTGCGGTCAAGCTTCTCGCAGATTGTTTTTTTTATCTTACTGACAGGCTGCTTATAATTCATGATGATTCCTCCTGGTAAAACCGGATTGGTCTGGGCTTCATGCGGCCCAATTCCTCTTTGTGTTCATTATAACCTATTATTCTGATTTATTCAATAATAACAGTGTCAGAAATATAAAAGGTTAAAAACACGATTTTACTTAGGTGCAAAGCCTTTTTTATGCAAAATAGTCGCTGAACTCGACAAATTTTATTATCATGATTTTTTCTGCAATATTTAGTTATTTTTAACAAAAGTATGCTTTTTAGCCTTCCGGAAGGATACCGATTTTGTAGAATATTACGAATCCGGTTTTTCAGACGAGTATTAGAAAGAACGCACTTGTAAAATTTAATGAAATTGCTTTCATATTATGGTACAATATATTATAATAAATTTTAGTTAAAACCGTTATCGTGTGAAAGGGTATGACCTCATGAGTAAAAATCGAATTAAACTGAACATCTGTGGAACCGAATGCGTCATCAGCTCGGATGACAGCGAAAGCTACATCCGTTCCATCGGAGAAGAAGTGGAAAAGGCGATGGAGGATATTCTCACAAAAAACGAGCGTATTTCCGTCA
>JAEZWL010000204.1 GCA_023420245.1 Bacillota bacterium
GATATATCATGCTGGAGGAAAGCGGAAAGGTTGAGGGCTCACGGCTTTTAAACCGCCACATGATCATTGAGGATTTCATTCGAATCATCGGTGTGAACCAGAAAAGGGTACTCGAAGAAACAGAAAAAGCGGAGCATATGTTTTGCGTGGAGACGATCCAGTGTTTTCAGAATTTTGTGGAATTTATGGTAAGCCACCCCGAGTTTAAGGAAAGCTATATGCAGTATCTGAAAAAGATGAAAGCTTTATCGGAAGCCGCCGCAGAATAAAGCGCCCGGATGATACGGTTTACTCCATATCACTCCGGGCGCTCATCTTTTGAGACGGCTGCCGCCGTTTATGCGCGGTCTTTGCGGTCTGCTTTCCCAAAATCGGGAGAATGTGCCGGGTTCAAAACCGGTTCAACCACATATGGTTCTTCCCTTTTTCTATCGTCAGAACGGCGTACGGTTCTATCCGGCCGGTCGGAAAACTTATTCATCGGGATATCAATATAACTAAACATAATCAATTCTCCTTTTCCGTAATTACGCATTCACTGTGTTTCTCATGTGGCATACGATACCACCGAATCCCGCAAAGGTAAATAGCTATTTATGATTTCCTTTTTATTATTATATTTGCAACACTCTAACTTTATCTTCATAGAAAAAAAGGGATTTTACTTAATTATATTAATTCTTATTTCACCTCACTTTATTATATGTGTTTTTAATCCGTTAATTAATCTATATATCGGCTATGATTTGCTTAATTTAATAAAGTTTAGATTTTTTATTAATTTAATTGTTGTTCCGCCTTCTCCCGGCAATCCGGTTTTCCTTGAAATGCGGGGCAAGGGTCTGATTTACTGGCTGCGCCCCAAATCGTTTAGCGCTTGCTAAGCCACTTCTCTCCCCCAAACCCTACAGAGACCAGCTTGCATAGAAGGGAGAACAAGACGGGAGGGGCTGGGCATAGCTTGGACTTGTATCTTTTCCGGCACCGCTGAGAATTTTCGAATGCAAAAAAGCCTGCCGCAAAACTGCGGCAGGCCGTACAAAGCATAAGTGAAATAGAATTAAGAAAGCTTTACTTCCTGTTTTTTACCGTCACTCCGTGCCGTAGCTCCCTTTTGAACGGTAATTTTGACCGTGGCATAGCCAAGCTTCTTTTTGTCCTTGTCATACACCGTAAAAGTGACATTTACCGTGCCGGGCTTTAGCGGCGTTATTTTATATTCGCCCCCGTCGCTTACCATCTTGATAATTTTGCTCTTGGACATCGATGATTTCAGGGTTAACCCTGTTCCGATCATCTTCGTGCCAATGGTATAGGTTCCGTTCGTCGGAAGAATACAATTCTTCGCATCAACAATAAGCTTACCCATTCCGGTGGATTTAAACGGAATTTTCGCTTTGCTTGCGTAGGTCTGAATCGCGGAATTCGTATAACCGTTAATCGTCAGACTTCCGCAGGAGTTAAAAATATCTGCGCCAAAGGTACCAACACTACTCTGAAAAGTTGCGCTGCTCAAATCAGAGCAGCCGTCGAACGCATTTTTTCCAATGGAAACCAGCGTGCTCGGAAGCGTAATTTTGCTCAGGCTGGAGCAATTGTAGAAAGAGCCGATACCAATGGATTTGAGGTTATTCGAAATCGTAATATCCTTCAGGCTGGTACACTCGTTAAAGGCGTAATTGCCGATCGAGGTTACGCTGTCAGGAATGGTCAGTTTTTTAATACTCTCACAGCTTGAAAACGCATAACGTCCGATCGAGGTTACGCTTTTGGGAATAATAATATTTTCCAGACTATAGCATTCATTGAACGCATAATCTCCAATGGAGTTTACTGTGTCTGGAATCCGAACACTGGCGGCCGCTCCGTTGTAATCCACTAAAACGCCGTTTACTACGACGAAATCATTGGCGGCTGCTTTCGCGGGCACACTACCCAGCTGAACAACACCGAGAATAACAGAAAGTGAAAGCACGGCAGACAGTGCTTTTCGTATCGTTTTTTTCATAAAGCAATCCTCCTGATGATAATTTTTCCCAAAATATTAAAAAAATCGGGTAATTTCATGCGATATAAATAAAGCATACCTTAAAATTCCATAATTTTCAACAAAATTATTACCAAAATTTATTTATTTCCTTTGGCAGGAGGAGTTTTGATTCCGTTTTATCAAAATGCTATTTTACAGGAATTGCAATTCTGGTCAAAAGCTCGCTGACCGACCGATTCTGATCATTGAGATAATGATGATAAATTCTTCCCTGCTGCTCATAGCCGTGTTCGGAAATCCATCGGAAAATTTCAAGCATCAGGCAATCGGTCTCTTCATATGCGCCTAAAAAAATGCCTGACATCGTTTTCTGCGCGGGAATCACACGAAGCTGAATTTCTTCGTTGCTCTGTACCGCTGTTGCAATGGGAAATCCTATTTCCACATCGAGGTGTTCCAGATCAGAATTATGGTAACAGACAAACGGCGTGCCGGAAAATAGAATCCCGCTCCGCTGCGCGTAGTCTATGATTTTTCTGTAAGCCTTCCCGGCGGTTTCGGGATACACGCTAAAGGAAATGACAGTACGAATCGACAGAACCTGCTGCTCCGGTTCTTCTAGTAGGTTGATTTCGGAAACAATCGGCATATAAGCGGCTCCTTTATTTCTTTTTTAATGGCACGCGGATTGCGAGGCATTGTTTTACATCTTCCAGGATTGAGTCATTGGTAACGGGAATCATGAGCCATTTTTGCCCCATTCCAGTTTTTGTATCCCGATATAAGCGCTGAAAATTTTCCGTAAGCAAGGGGAGTGTTAATTCCATCTGCGTTTTTTCCCGTTCCCCGACTACCACAAGGACGGTAAAGCTTCCTTTCGACGGGTAGAGCGTACACAGAGAGCGGCCTGATTTTCGAAATTTAACATTCCATCCTTTCTGCATGGAGCACCGGCTAAACTCCAAAATCGGTTCCGCGCGGTACTGTACCTCAATGTACTCGCACAGCTGCTCCCACAATGGATGATTCACATAATTCCGAAGCAACGCAAGCGTAGGTACCTGTGTTTGGTCTGCTTGATGAAAAAATTCAGTCATCGGGCTCACCTCTTGCTGACAAATCGGCAGCCACAGCTCCATAAAAGCTTCTTGGGGACTGGGCTCAAAATATATTTCCGCCGCAAAAGCTCCGCATACAAGGCTTTGCTTTTTCATCCAGTTACCCATAAACGCAGAGGCTTTAAAAACAGCAGAGCCAATCAGCTCGTCAAAACTCTCCGCTTCAAAACGGCAAACGGAGTATGCCCCTTCCGGGAGCGTAAAAACAGAACGCTCCCGTGTTTCGCTGATTTCAGAGGCTTCGGCACCAACCATATAGATACAGCCCTCCCCTCCGTTTTCATCCTCATACAGAACACCGAGTTCGTTGCCTCCCGGCAGTAAATTCGAGATATTTTCCTTTTTTTGATGAAATTCGTTCCAGATTGCTCCGGCAGCCGAAATTCCGGTTGTTCTTTTGCCAAAAAGCTCTTTAATCGGCACCCTGCCTGCGACACCGATAAAGCTTCGGGGCTTATCCAAATATCTCCGGGTGACTTCCAATACCATTCCTTCCGTAATTAAAGGAATATTTTCATCCAATTCAACATATTTGAGAAGCAAATCCGGTTTTATGACCTGATTCAGTATCACCGGATTGCGCCGGTACGCTTCCGGAGTAATCCGGTAAGCAGCTTTAAACGCGCGGGTAAAGTTCGCATGATCTGAAAACCCGCAGTCGAGCGCGATATCAGTAATTGTTTTTTCTTTGGATTTCAAAGCCTCCGAAGCCTTCGCCAGTCTTCGCAGCTTAATGTACTCATTTACCGGTCTTCCTGCCAGCCGATGAAACAGCCGCTGAAAGTAATAGGGCGACAGCGCCGCAATATCGGCAAGTGTTTCCGTCCTGATCTCTTCAGAGAGATGCTCTTCGATAAAATCCAGTGCGTTCTGTATTGCTTTCCATGCATGCATATCATCACCTCATGGCTGCATTATAGCATAGAATGACTCAAGGCGCTTGTCCTGCAATGCCCTTTTTAAACTGCTTATCTGTGGCGGAGCAATCGCGTGTCTTATTTTTTAGTTTGATTTAAGCTATATTGAACAAAAGTATTATTTGATTGCAAATTGATATGTGTCAGTTTTAGTGTTTTAAATTGCTAAAAATATGATATAATTTTATTAAAACTTTTAAGGGAGTGACAGAAATGCAGACTGCAAATCTTTCAATTATTATTCCCGTTCGAAATATTGAACAGGAAGTCTCCGGGATACTGCGTTCTGTCGCCGCACAGACCGTCGGCTTGGAAGTGGAATTCATTGTTGTGGATATGGGTTCGGGAGACCAGACCGTTTTGGAAGCCGTTCAACTGATTAAGGAAATGAAGCTGAAGGGCTTTGTGATTCAAAACGGAGACAGCACGGTTTCCGCCGCGCTGAACACCGGCATTCAGAAAGCGGGCGGGGATTACGTTACTTTTATTTTCGCCCGAAGGCTTTACCGGGATTTTATTGGCGGCTATTATGAAACCGCTTCGCGCAGTTCGGCTGATTTCATTTTCGGCAGCGTTACGGAGGAGGAATCCCACGCGGCTGACCGAAGGCTGATCAGTAAGGCGGTGAAGCAGGAAAGCGGTGCAAATTATGTAAAAAGCCTTCTGAAGGGCTGTTTGCGCATTGATATTTCCGCGATTTTTCTGCGGCGCAGGTTTCTTATTGAAAAGCAAATCCGCTTTTTTGACGCTTGCAGCCACGGCTACGCCGAAGAATTTGTTCTGCGGTGTCTGCTTATGGCAGACAGTATTATACAGTCTCCGACAATCATGAAACGGGATACTGTTTTTGAACTCAAGCGAGGAAAACAAAAACCGGTTGGAAAAAATATTTTTGAACATACCGAGGCCATCCTCCGGGTTATGGATATCATCACGTCAAATTACGGCGAGGACACTGAGCTAATCCGGCTTTTTGAAAAAGAAAAGCTGCCCCTGACAATTATGAACGCGGTCGATATTCTGCTCAGAGAGGGAACCGCGTACAATATCATTCGCGGGTATCTCCGCATGACAGGATATGATAAGCTTTTGCAGACCGGACGTTTCACTAACAAGGTACTGAAACGCCGTATTACCGTCTGGCAGGTTATTCCATGGATGTATAAAGTAAAATAGGCACTTCAAAAAACATTTCACAAAAAATGCGCTTCGATGGGGCTTCAACAAGCCGCTTCAAGGCGCATTTCCTTGCTTTGAAGGCTATTTCTCTGCGCAAGTCGTTACTGCAAAACTATTTTGCGACAACCCTTTTCGTTTGGTGCGCTGCTTCAGTTCATTTTGGTAAGAGCGTTTCGAAAACGGATAAGCTTAAAATTAAATTGCTTGCACGGAACGAGTATGATATAATAGTAACACTTTATTTTTGATGGCCCGGCTGGAGGCTTGCAATGAAAAGATATCTCGCGATTGGAACCGGAGGGGCGCTCGGCGCAATAGCAAGATACGCCGTGCAGCTGATTCCACTTCCGTTCGCTTCTCTTTATCACCCGGTTTTGACGCTGCTGATTAATGTTACCGGCAGCTTTCTATTAGGCTTTCTGATGGTTCTGTTTATCAAATGCCTGCCGGTGAAACCGGAAATCCGCGTTGGGATAACCACCGGCTTTCTTGGCGGCTACACGACGTTTTCCACACTCTGCAAGGAAGCTGTACTGCTTGCCTGCTCCGGTCATATCCTTTTATCCGCTGTTTATATCAGTGCTTCCGTGATGCTTGGGCTTGCGGCTGCGTGGCTCGGTATTTCAACAGCAAAACGACTGGAACGGAGGCGCGGTTTTTGAGCCTTCAAAATATTCTGCTTCTCAGCTTCGGGGCAGCTTTCGGAGCCGTGACCCGGCATTGGCTGGGAGTAATCGTACTAAAGCATAACCGGCACAATTTCCCGCTGGGAACGTTGCTGATTAATACAAGCGGCGCTGCGCTGCTGGGAATTTTCTGCGGATTCGGTGTTACCGGTTCCCCCTATGTGCTGTTGGGCGACGGCTTCTGCGGAGCGTTCACGACTTTTTCCACGTTCGCGGTAGAAGGTGTTCAGCTTATTCAGGGCAAGGCGAAAAGAAAAGCCCTCCTTTTTGTTGTCGCTTCCATCGTTTTCGGAGTCGTCGGGTTTTTATCCGGATACTTTTTAAACCGTATTTTTGCTTAAACACTATCACATTTTACGAATGCCGGATTCTTAAATTTTGTAATAAGGAGCTGTACCGATGATCGCCGTCATCCAAAATTTCGACAACAGAATACTGTCTCTGATTCAACGGCGCCTGCGCTGCAACTTTTTGGATAAGCTGATGCCGATTATTACAGGGCTGGGTACTTTTGGGATTCTGTGGGGTGCTACCATGCTGGCATTTCTGGGCTCCAACCGTTACCGCAGAATCGGGATGCTTCTTTTCTTTACTCTACTGTTCAGCTCGGTGCTGACGAATCTTGTTCTGAAGCTGTTGGTTGCCAGACCGCGCCCCTGTCATATGCAAATGGAAATCCCGCTGCTGATCAGCCGCCCTCTGGATTTCTCGTTTCCCTCCGGGCATACCACAACCTCCTTTGCCGCCGCAACGGTCATTCTGCACGCAAATGAAGTTCTTGGAGTAATCGCCTTTGTTTTGGCCGCGCTGATCTCTTTTTCCCGCCTTTATCTGTTTGTCCATTTTCCAAGCGACGTGGCGGCAGGTATTCTTTTCGGGCTATTATCCTCATACATAATTCTCTCAATCTTTTTTTATTGATACCGAAGGTACTTCTGTAAAACAGCATCTCCCGAAAGCAATTATAAAAAAGCGTCTTGAGTGGGCTTATAAACCCAATTCAAGGCGCTTTTTATGATGAAAGCAATCGTCTTACGTAATTCGCCGCTGCAAATTTATTTTGAGCAATCCCTTGTTACACAGACGCCGCATAAAGCAGCATTCCCAGATTATCGCGGTAAATCGTATCGAACTGGGAGATTGGAAGCGGATTTTTTCCCAGCCCGACTTCAATGGTGTAGCCGGGTCTGCGGTAATCCTGAATGAACCAATCCTTATACCCCGCATAAGAAGCAATTCCCGTGGTCAAATCCAGTGTATACCCGCTGATACGGGAAAGCTCCTCTCCGATCGTTCTTCCTTCCGGCGGCGCCATATCCATAAAGTTCCAGTAAATCACCTCGCCCTGGCTGTGATAGGCCATAACCAGCCGGAAATCATGGTTTCGGGTAAAATCCGCCGTTGCCCTTGATTCCGGCTCCGATTCCGGTGACGGACCGGAATATCTGGTTGGACCGGGACCCGTGACGCCATACTCCGCTTCCGCTTCCTTGGAGAGCTGCCACGCCGCGTTATAATTATGGTTTAAATCCACGCCGTGGATATTTGCCTGCCAGACGGTGGAAAAATCCCGACTGCCGTTATTCCATCGAATCAGCTCCTGAGCATAGGGATTCCCCGCCTGCAGCCCGTTCAGCACCAGGTCAACGCCGTCCGGATTCACCATTGGAACAATATAGATGCTGCTCTTCTCCCATAAATCCGCCGGATTGTAATTTCCGCCGAGGGTTCTGCCCTCCGCGTAGGCACGCAGAAAATCTTCCGCAAACTTCATCAGCAGGGGCGAAGTAATCCATTCCAAAGCGTGGTGCGCTCCGTTATAAAAGACCTGGTTCGGTCCTGTGCCGAGCCTGAGATAGGAAAGCTCCTTTCCCAGAACGCTCTTGCCGATGCTGCCGGTTTCCAGAAACGGATACCGCGCTTTCAAGCCCTGAATATCCCTCTGCAAAACATCGTAGGTATAATTGATGTTGGTATCTACCACGTTGAAGCCGTAAGGCACAACAATCTGCTGCCCAACCGTAAGATTTTCCGCATTGAATCCCGGATTGGCCGACACAAGTAACTGCGGAGAGGTGTAGTACCTGCGCGCAATATCGTAGAAGGTATCTCCGGGTTGAATTACATACCGGTCATAGCCAAGCAGGAACTGCTCCAAGACCCGATAAGTATTCGCCCCGATGATTCCATCCGGCTCCAACCCAAAATTCCGTTGAAACTGTATAACCGCCCGCAGCGTCTGAGGACCAAAAACGCCGGTAACGCGGTCTATCGGGTAACCCATCTTTTTCAGGACGCCCTGAACCTCCATTACATCGTTCCCCGACATCCCCAATCGCAAAACTCTCATCGGCTCACCTCAATACTGTTATAATGTCTTCCTCCTACATTGTATTTTTCAATCTTTCATTTATGCGGAATTAAATATAATTCTCAAGCGGGATTGACAAAGTCTGCTTGCGGATTTATAATGACTATAAAGTCATTGATTATGGAGTCATTATATGCGTAAGAGAGACCTGCAAAAGGAACAGACCCACGCGCTCTTATTGAAAACCGCGTTTGATCAATTTGGAAAAAATGGCATTATGGCGACCCGGATGTCCGATGTCGCAAAGGCGGCCGGAGTGTCGCACGGTACGGTCTTTGCTCATTTTGAGACCCAGGAGGTTCTGATTACCTCCGTAATCGAGTATTTCGGCGGCATCATCGCGAACCGAACGCATGAGCTGGCGCGTAATTGTGCCGAAGTCCGCGATGTACTGCGTGCATATCTGAAATGTATCGCCGAGTTTGAAATGTTCTACACCAGACTGGTAATCGAAGCCAGAATGCTGCCAAAAGCGTCTCGTAATACTTTTATCCTGATACAGTCCGCCATTTCATTTCACCTGAGTGAGGCGGCAAGCCGCGAAATGAACTTGGGTATCATAAAGCAGGTGCCGCTTCCCCTGCTTTTTAACACCTGGACAGGTCTGGTCAACTACTATCTTGTCAACGGAGATTTATTTGCGCCGGAAACGTCGGTAATCGAACGTTACGGGGAAGCTCTGACCGATTATTTCATGGATTTATTGAAGCTGTAAAAGGAAAAGAAGAAGGGACAGGGATACCATGCGTTCTTTATCGAGCCTGCCCAATATTGGGAAAATCACCGAAGCTCTGCTGAACGACGCCGGAATCGGGACAGCGGAAGACCTACTGCGTCTGGGAAGCCGGGAGGCTTTTTTACGAATGCGCTTAAAAGATCAAACACTCTGCCTTCATATGCTTTACGGTCTGGAAGGGGCGGTTCGCGGAATTCGGGACACAAAGCTTCCTCCCGATGTAAAGGAGGATTTAAAAGCTTTCTTTAATGGTCTATCCTAAAAATTGAAAGAAACGAGATGATGAAATGCAAAGCTATGATAATTACTTTGTTCCCGTGGACAATTTATCCGAAGCAAAGGAATTCTACCAGAAAATCGGGCTGAAGCTGAAATTTGATTTTCCAGATATGGGTATGGCCGCATATCAGGTTGGGAACGAGGAGCCGGCGATTATTCTAAAAGACCGTCGGCATTTTCCCGACGCTAAGCCCACCGTGTGGTTTGTGGTTGATAATGTGGCGGAAGCATACGCCGCATTGACAAAAAAGGGAATCCGGTTTTTATCCGAGCCGTTCCAGATTCATACCGGAACGGCGGCGGAATTTGAGGACCCGTTTGGGAACCGCATGGGAATTACGGATTATACAGTCGACTATAAAAAGCCGGATTGAAAGGAAAAATATATGATAAAAATATGTATCGCCTGCGGAATGCCCATGGAAAAGCCTGCCGACTTCGCTATGGGAGATGGAACGAAGGATTACTGCGTCTACTGCGCGAGGTCGGACGGTTCTATGAAAACTTATGAGGAAGCGCTGGAGGGAATGACCAATTTTTTGGTCAGTACGCAGGGTATCGACCCTAAGGCAGCGCGCTCCGCCGCAAAGGAAGCAATGGCAAAGCTTCCTGCATGGAAAGGAAAATAACGAATCACGCTCTTCTATTCATGGCTCCCGATGATAAATTCATTTAAAATGCGGATACTATTTTAAACTATTGAAAAAGGAAGCATGAAAATGGATCACAAAAAGAAAAGTACCGCAAACGGAAAAAAGCAGGACGGTTCCTTCCATTCCAAAAAAATAAAGCACGACCCGCAGGCCGAAGGCGCCAGAGCGGTATTTGGGCTGCGGGATTCGAATCCGGAAGAAGAAAAATGAGCCGGAGATTAGAAATATTCAATGAAATAGACCAGCATTTGCTGAACGACAAACGGCCGTCCGAATACTTTAACCGTATTCCGGGCGGCTCCTGGCTGGAAGAATATCCTTTTACCATGCTGGAACGACTGAAAAAGACGGAACAAAATTTGAAATACCATCCGGAGGGCAGCGTGTGGAACCATACCATGCTGGTGCTCGACGCGGCGGTCGCAGAAAAAGAAAAAAGCAGTAATCCTCGGATTTTTCTATGGGCTGCCCTGCTCCACGACATCGGAAAGCCGGATACGACCCGTATCCGCAAGGGTAGAATTACTTCGTATGACCATGACCGGCTGGGCGCGAAGCTGACCGCCGATTTTTTGCGGGAATTCAATTGTGATCCTGACTTTATCGGCGATGTATCCGCTTTGGTTCGGTGGCATATGCAATTGCTTTTTGTCACGAAGTCGCTTGCATTCGCAAATGTGGATAAAATGCTTTCACAGGTCAGTGTGGAGGACGTTGGCCTTCTGGGATTATGCGACCGGATGGGGAGACTCGGCGCCGACAGAGCGGAAGAGGAAAAGAACGTTGCTCTTTTTCTGGAAAAATGCAGAGCTTATAAGGCTAGTACTCTGTAACATCTAAAAGGATAGGATAGCGGCAAGG
Source organism: Bacillota bacterium (assembly GCA_023420245.1). Taxonomy (GTDB): domain Bacteria; phylum Bacillota; class Clostridia; order Oscillospirales; family Acutalibacteraceae; genus DATAML01. The sequence continues at coordinate 10,791 of JAEZWL010000204.1, forward strand.
GTATTCTGAGCAAGGCAAGGCGGAGGATTGAGGAATACTGTACATATTCCGATTGACGACAACGCGGTATGGTTCAAAATAGACTGCCAATATTCATCTGGATTGGGTGTTACTGAGTACTAGCCGCCAAGCGTGACATCCTGTTCCTGATACCATTCCAGCGCCCGGTAGAACTGCTCCGGCTTAAAATCCGGCCACAGCTCGTCCAGAACAAAAAAATCCGAGTAGACGGTCTGTGCCGGGAGAAACCCGCTCAGCCTGCGCCTGCCGCCCCAACGGATAACCATGTCGATTCTGGAAATCTCGGAGGACGCAATTCCCGACACCAGCTCGCCGTTTCTTTCTACCCCGCCGCTTTCAAACGCCTGATTCAAATCCCAATTCCAGCCATAATTGACTAAAAAGTTAATTTTGATCAGTCCGCGCCCAAATTTTACGCCCTTTGCATAGGGCAGCAACTCCCGCGGGAAAAGCGGAGATTCCGTATTCCCGACAATTAGCAGGTCTGCGTCCCGGTTTGCAAGCTGCAACACCGCGTCAACGCAGGCCTTTTGGAATTCCTTTGTCTGAACAGCTGGGCGCTTTGTATTATCAACCGTAAAACCGTAAAAGGTCAGCTCCCTGATTCCAAGCGCAATACACATTTTATACAGCTCAAACCCGGGATTGATTCCATAATGATATCCGTCCTGCTTTTCAAAACCGTTTTTCAGCGCCCATCTTCTGTTTCCGTCCGGAATGACGCCGATATGACGCGGCAGTCTCTTAAAATTTGGCTTGTCCATTCTTTTCTCCAGTTTAAAATCAATCTCAATTATTCAGTTAGTTTTTTATTTTTTATGAAAAATATACCAATTTTTTATTGGGATTTGTTGATGATAAGTACGCTCGCATGATTGATTATATGGATTTAAAAATTTATAATGGAATAAAGCAACTATCTTATCATTTCAAAACAAAACCATCTTCAAACAAAATCGAGGTACAACATGATTACGAAAAATCAACTGCTGAAAGAAATCGAGGCTCTTGGAATCAAGCCGGATGATACCCTGATGGTTCATTCCTCCATGAAATCCATCGGCGAGGTGGACGGTGGAGCGGACACGGTGCTGGGCGCCTTTATCGAGTATATGAAGCCAGGTCTGCTGGTCTTCCCCACGCATACCTGGAAGCTGATTGCCAATGACAGAATCGTGTTCCATCCTGAAACCGATCCCTCCTGCGTAGGAGTTCTATCCAATCTGTTCTTAAAAAGACCGGGCGTAAAAAGGTCCCTTCATCCGTTTGAATCTGTAGGGGCTCTGGGAACCGGCGCAGAGGATTTTATATCCGGTGAGGAATGCCGGGATACCCCCTGCGCGCGCGAAGGCTGCTATGGGAAGCTTTACGACCGAAAAGCTAAAATTCTGTTTTTGGGTTGCAGCATGAGCAAAAACACATTCCTTCACGGCGTGGAGGAATGGAACCATATTGCCAACAGGCTTACCGATGAGCCCCGGAACTGCAAAACCGAGCTTGCTGACGGCCGGCTTCTCGACTGCCCCGTCCGCTTTTGCCAAAGTCCCATCGGTGATATTTCGGTAAACTACGGCAAAATGGAGCTGCCGTTCCTGCTGACCGGCATCGCGCTCAAAGGAAAAATCGGTAACGCGGTAAGTGTTCTATGTGATGCCGTTTTAATGGCGGATTTAACCTCCTTTCTTCTGTCAAAAAATCCGGATTTATTTCTCGACAGTAACCCCGTTCCAATTGATCAGGTTGAAGAATGGCTAAAAAACGGAAAACCAAGTCTCACATATTAAATACATAGATTGTGAAAGCTGTTTTAATTAAAATGCTTTATAATATTAAATTTTTGTAAAAATAATGCTAAATTTGCAGTTTTTTGTCTAATTGTGTTGACATGAAAATTATGATGTTGTATTATAATATTCAAACAGAATAAAGGCAAACCTATTGAAAAATAGG
>JAEZWL010000236.1 GCA_023420245.1 Bacillota bacterium
GGCGACCGTTATGTTCTGGAGGAAATGCTTCAGGAGGGCTACAATTTCGGCGGCGAGCAGAGCGGACACATTATTTTCCACGACTTTTCGACTACCGGCGACGGTCAGCTAACCGCGGCGCAGCTGCTCTGTGTGGTGCACCGCCGTCAGGCGCAGCTTTCGAGCCTTGCTACGCTGATGACCCGCTACCCGCAGGTTATGGTCAACGTCGTGGTAAGCCCGGAGGGTAAGCTCCGCTTCTACACGGATTCCGATGTAAAGGAAGCGATTGAAAAAGCAAAGGCGAAGCTCGGCGGCAACGGTCGCATCGTGGTGCGCCCCTCCGGTACGGAGCCGCTTCTGCGCGTAATGATCGAGGGAGAGGACCCGGAATACATCAACGCTCTGGCAAATTCTGTTGCCGATACCGTTCGGGAACGGTTGTCATAAATAACCGAAGCGCGCGGATTCCGCGCACCGGATCAAGAAATTCCTTAGAGGAGAACGAATTTGAGAACAGCAAACTGGAAGGATTATGAGCTAATTGATACCTCACAGGGAGAACGGCTGGAGCGCTGGGGCGACATTGTCCTAATCCGCCCCGATCCCCAGATTATCTGGGAAACGCCGAGAGAAAACCCCCTGTGGAAAAAGGCACATGCCCGGTACCACCGTTCCCAGACGGGCGGCGGCAGCTGGCAGGAGCTGAAAAAGATGCCCCCTATGTGGAAGATACAGTACAGCGGTCTTACATTTCAGCTGAAAACCATGGGCTTTAAGCATACCGGCATTTTCCCCGAGCAGGCCGTGAACTGGGATTTTTACGGGGAAAAAATCCGCGCGGCAAACCGCCCGGTAAAGGTGCTGAACCTGTTCGGCTACACCGGCGCGGCAACTCTGGCCTGCCTGAAGGCGGGTGCGCAGGTCTGCCATGTGGATGCCTCCAAGGGCATGGTCGCGTGGGCGAAGGAGAACGCCGCCGCCTCCGGTCTGGAAGCAGACCCGGTGCGCTGGCTTGTGGATGACTGCATCAAGTTTGTGCAGCGCGAACAGCGCAGGGGCAACACCTACGACGGAATCATTATGGACCCGCCGTCTTACGGGCGCGGTCCGAACGGCGAGGTCTGGAAGCTGGAGGAGCAGCTTTACGGTTTGGTGGAGCAGTGCCTTCCCATCGTATCGGACAAGCCCCTTTTTTTCCTGATCAATTCCTACACCACCGGTCTTTCTCCGGCGGTCATGGAGTATCTTCTGGGCGTGCTGATGCAGAAAAGGTTCGGCGGCAGAATTTCCTCCGACGAAATCGGGCTGCCGGTTACGCAGAGCGGTTTGGTTCTTCCCTGCGGCAGTACCGCAATCTGGGAAGAATAACATTCGATAAATCGACGGAGATTCATGAACCATTCACAATTTTATCGGGAATTTGCGTTATGATAAGGTCTATACACCTGTATAGACACCAAAGCGCGCGGCGTCAGCCGTACGGCATCGTGATAGAAAACAATAGGCGGGTATAAAATGGATTTTATTAAAGCGGACAATGTAACATTTTCCTACGATGAGCAGGAAGCCGGAGAACGCCGCGACGTGCTGAAGGGCGTTTCGCTCCATATCAGCAAGGGCGAATTCGTCGCGCTGCTGGGGCACAACGGCTCCGGCAAATCCACCATGGCAAAGCAGTTTAACGCTATGCTGCTGCCAGGCGGCGGCAAGGTGTTTGTAGACGGCATGGATACGGTGGATGAGAGTGTGCTCTACGAAATACGCCAGCGCGTCGGTCTGGTTCTGCAAAACCCGGATAACCAGCTCGTCGCCAGCATTGTGGAGGAGGATGTTGCGTTCGGTCCGGAGAATCTGGGTGTACCGCCCCCGGAAATTCGGCAGCGGGTCGACGATGCGCTCAAAGCGGTGGAGATGTACGACTTCCGCCTGCACGCGCCGTACAAGCTTTCGGGCGGGCAGAAGCAGAGAATCGCAATCGCAGGAATCATCGCCATGCAGCCGGACTGCATCGTGCTGGACGAGCCTACCGCGATGCTGGACCCGCGCGGTCGTTCCGAGGTTATGTCCACGATTCGTAAGCTGAACCGCGAAAAGGGAATCACCATTGTGCTCATCACACATTACATGGACGAGGCGGTGCAGGCGGACCGCGTAATCGTGATGGACAGCGGCAATATTCTGACCGAGGGTACGCCGAAGGAGGTGTTCGCGCAGGTGGAGCTGCTCAAACAGCACAAGCTCGACGTACCGCAGGCAACCGAGCTGATTTACCGCCTGAAAGCCGGAGGCTTCGACCTGCCGGATTGCGCGCTCGATATCGACGAGTGCGTCAGCGCGTTAATTCCGCTTTTAAACAAAACGATATAGCCTATCTTTCATTCGGGCGAACCGGCAAACTGCGAAGCAAAAGGATATCCCGATTTTGCCGCGTGTCCGAAATAGTCTATTCATTTTATTTCCATACTATTTTCATTTGTATCTTGTAAGATTTAGGAGAAGCTCATGCCTATCATTGAAACAAAAGATTTGACCTATACCTACGGGGAAGGGACGCCGTTCTGCAAAACCGCCGTGGATCATGTGAATATTTCCATTGAGCAGGGCGAATTTATCGGTCTGATCGGACATACCGGCTCGGGGAAATCCACTTTAATTCAGCAGTTCAACGGTCTTTTGCGCCCTACCTCCGGGAGCGTCCTTCTGAACGGCAAGGATATCTGGGCGGAACCGAAAAAAATCCGCGACGTCCGGTTTCGGGTCGGCATGGTGTTTCAGTACCCCGAGCATCAGCTGTTTGAGGAAACCGTGCTGAAGGATATCGCGTTCGGACCGGGCAACATGGGGTTGAAGCAGGATGAGATTCTCAAGCGTGCGCGCGCGGCGGCGGAGTTCGTCGGTCTGCGCGAGGAGCTGCTGGAAAAAAGCCCGTTTGAGCTTTCGGGCGGGGAAAAGCGGCGCGCCGCAATCGCGGGCGTAATCGCGATGGACCCCGACGTGCTGATTCTGGACGAGCCGACCGCCGGGCTTGACCCGCGCGGCCGCGACGTCCTGTTAAGTCAGATCGTCAATTACCATCAGGTGCGGCACAACACCGTAATCCTGGTCTCCCACAGTATGGAGGATATCGCCCGCACAGCGGACCGCGTGCTGGTAATGAATTCCGGCAGACCGGTGCTGTTTGATACGACGGAGGAGGTTTTCTCCCACGGCGATGAGCTGGAGGAAATCGGACTGCGTGTTCCGCAGATCACCAAGGTGATGGCGGAGCTGAAAAGCAGAGGCTACCCGGTTACAACGGTGCTTACGCTGGAGCAGGCATTGAAGCAGTTGATGCCGCTGCTGCAAAAAGGAGGTCGGAAAAATGGTTAGGGATATCACGCTCGGGCAGTATTTT
>JAEZWL010000240.1 GCA_023420245.1 Bacillota bacterium
CTTCAGATATTCCTGAACAGCCAAGTCGACCGGCTTCTCGATCAGAATTTCTCCTCTCATCTCCGCGTCGCTTGCAATGTCTCTCGCCCGCTTTGCAATTGCTACAACAAGGGAGTAACGACTTTGATTTGGGTTTAAAATAATATCAGCAGATGGTTTCAGCATGATTCAGCACCCTTTCAATCAGATTGGAATCTCTAGTTAGTTTATGTTTTTCAGCGCAAATTATTGCATTAATATCGTCTACCGCTTCTTCAACGGTATCGTTGATTACAGCGTAATCGAAATGTACGGCTTCCAGGATTTCTTCTTGCGCGGTATTCAGCCTTTTTTGAATCGTCTCTTCATTTTCCGTCTTCCGGTTTCGCAAACGCCTTTCCAAAATTTCAAAAGACGGAGGAAGTACAAACAAGCTGACACAATCGGGACATTTTTCCTTAATTTGAGCCGCTCCCTGCACCTCTATCTCCAAGATAACATCAAAGCCCTCTGAAAGCCATTTTTTAATCGGAGCGCTTGGCGTCCCGTAATAATTTCCGCAGTATTCGGCGCTTTCAAGCATTTCATTGTTGGAGAGCATCGATTCAAACCGAGCCTTCGATACAAAAAAATAGTCCTCGCCATCCACCTCACCCAGTCTGGGCATACGCGTTGTGGCAGAAACAGACAACCGAATATTCGGGTTCCTCTCGGTCAACTGCGTCAGTATGGTATCCTTTCCGGCACCGGACGGTCCGGAAAAAACAATCAGCAGACCCTCATTCTTCATCTTCTTCGAGTTCCTCCTCGGTAAGGTCATCATCATGGTCATTCAATCGATTCGCAACTGTTTCAGGCTGCACAGCGGATAAGATGACATGATCGCTGTCTGTAACAATAACCGCCCTTGTGCGGCGACCATAGGTTGCGTCAATCAGTGCTCCCCGTTCTTTCGCGTCCTGAATAATTCGCTTAATGGGCGCGGATTCGGGGCTGACTATGGCAACCAGCCGGTTAGCGGAAACCATGTTACCAAACCCGATGTTAATAAGCTTCATAACAAATATTCTCCTTTTATTGCAGCTGCAATCTTACTCAATATTCTGAATCTGTTCGCGGATTTTTTCAATCTCAGCCTTAATATCCACAACCATATAGGCTATTTGAGAGTCTACACACTTTGAGCCGATCGTATTCGCTTCGCGATTCATTTCCTGTACAATAAAATCTATCTTACGACCCACAGCCTCACTTGAATTGAGCATTGATTTCAACTGGTCAAAATGGCTGCGCAGACGGACCGTTTCTTCAGCCACCGCTATTTTATCCGCAAAAATTGCCGCTTCTGTAAGTATCCTCTGTTCCTCTATATTTGCGTCGTTCAGAAGCTCCGCTAATCTTGCCTTTAACTTTTGCTGGTATTCTGAAACGGTCTTTGGAGAACGCTCCTCGATTTTGCTCACTATATTCAATATCGTTTCAGCACGCTGCAAAACATCGGCTTTTAGCCGAACCCCCTCGGCTTCCCTCATCGACACCAAGGTGTCGAGCGCCTTATCTGCAACCTTTTTCACAGAGTTCCAGATAATTGCTTCATCCTCAGGAGCTTTATGAACAGTAAAAATATCCGTATTGCGTGAAACAGTAGAAACTGACAGGTCATCCCGTAAATTATATCGCTGTGCAAGCTCATGCAGAGCGTTTACATATCCGGCCGCCACGGAATGGTTGATCAGAACCTGAGCGTCGGTATCCTCCAGAGTCTCGATGGATACAAATACATCGATTTTACCTCTGGATATCCGACTTTGCAAATAGGATTTTAATTTTTCATCTAAAAAGCCATAACCGCGTGTAACGCGTGAAGAAAATTCAAAATATCTGTGATTTACCGATTTAATTTCAACAATAATATCGCGCCCGTCAATGGTATCTTCATATCTTCCAAAACCAGTCATGCTTCTAATCACGGTATATCATCTCAATTCATACAATTTACACTCCGGAGATTTAAGTAAATCAACATAAGTATTATTATCTATTTTAGCAGTTTTTTATAGTCATTGTCAACCTTATCACACACAAAGCAATTCAGCCCTCTTATCAGGGGGGCTGAATTGCAAAACTTTCATCCGAAAGGATGATTTCTTTAATTAAACCGGGTGTACCATTTGTTCAGCATCTGCATGCTTGCCATCGATGCCGTATTTCTTTTCCGCACGTTTTTTAAAGAAGTCTGTGGCAACCTTCGGGAACTGTGCATAAGAAAGCACATCCTCCTCCTGCTCAATCCACTGTGCGCACTCTTTACGCAGAGATTCAAGCTCCGGCTTGAGAAGATCAGCCGGACGGCAGGTAACTCTCGGAGCGTCGCCAATAATCTTCCTGACAAAGGCATCATCAATCGGTAGGGGCGTTGTTCCGTATTTACCGGCAACAATATCCTTAAACTCATTCGTGCACATTTTGTAGCGTTCTCCTGTAATCACATTATAAACCGCCTGTGTACCAACAATCTGTGATGTTGGCGTAACGAGCGGCGGGTAGCCGGAATCTTCACGAACACGCGGAACTTCCTTTAAAACCTCTTCAAGCATATCTGCCTTTCCCGCCTGCTTCAATTGAGAAAGCAAATTGGAAAGCATACCGCCCGGAACCTGATAAATCAAAGCTTTTGTATTTGTCGCGAGCATTTTCGGGTCCAGCAACCCGCTCTTGATATATTTCTCTCTGAGCGTCATAAAATATTCTCTGATCTCGTTAAGAAGCACCAAATCAAGACCGGTATCATATTCGGTTCCCATCAGCGCGGCAACCATGGATTCCGTCGGCGTATGGG
>JAEZWL010000029.1 GCA_023420245.1 Bacillota bacterium
ATTAAGGAGTGCTAGATAGTTGAGAAATGATATCGAGTCCGTACTGTTCAGCGAGGAGAAGCTTGCGGAAATAGTGCAAAGAATTGGCAGGCAGATCAGTGAGGATTATAAAGGGAAAAACCTTTTAATGGTTAGCGTACTGAAGGGTTCGGTCGTTTTTATGGCGGATTTGATGCGTGCCATAACCATTCCGTGCAGCATTGATTTTATGTGTGTTTCCAGCTACGGCTCCGGAACAAAGACCTCCGGCGTAGTAAAAATCATTAAAGATCTGGATATTAACCTGAAGGGCTACGACCTCCTTGTGGTGGAGGACATCCTCGACAGCGGGCTGACTTTGAGTTACATACTCGAAATTCTGCAATCCCGTTCGCCAAAGAGCGTAACGCTTTGTACGCTGTTCGATAAGCCGGACAGACGTACGGCTGACATAAAGCCGGACTATGTCGGAACTGTGGTTCCCGACGAGTTCATAGTCGGATACGGCCTTGATTATGACGAGAATTACCGCAATCTTCCTTTCGTAGGCATATTGAAACCGGAAGTTTACACAAAATGACCCCAAAAGCTATAGCAACTCATGTAAGGAGTGAACTTCATTTTGGATAACAAAAAGACGCTGAAAAATATAGCCCTGATTCTCGGAATCCCGATTATACTGTTTATTCTGATTGCCATGATATACGGCAACCGTCCCCAGAAAGCATATAATTATTCCGATATTGTCTATGACTTTCAGGATCAAAAAGTAACAGAGTATTCCATGGACTGGGGCAGCGGTGAGATGATCATCAAGCTCAAGGACAAAACGCAGATCAATTACGTAGCGCCGAATTCATTGCTTCTTTACAATGATATCAGGCCTTATGTGGCAGAGTACAATAAAGCGAATCCGAGCGCGCGCATGGTCGAAAACATCAAGCGCCCGACGGAAACCTCCTGGCTGACCAGCATGCTTCCTATGCTGATTACGCTTGCAATCATGATCGGCTTCTGGTGGTTCATGATGAAGCGTCTGAATACCGGATTGGGTGACGCCGGCAAGCAGATGAATTTTGGCAAGGCTAAGATTAAGCAAATGGCCGACGAAAAGCGCAAAACCACCTTTGCCGATGTGGCGGGCGCCGATGAGGAAAAGGAAGAACTCCGGGAAATCGTTGAGTTTTTAAAGAACCCGAAAAAATACAATGAGCTGGGCGCCCGTATTCCGAAGGGCGTGCTTCTTGTGGGCCCTCCGGGTACTGGTAAAACCCTGCTGGCCCGTGCGGTTGCCGGGGAAGCGGGAGTGCCGTTCTTCTCCATTTCCGGCTCCGACTTTGTCGAGATGTTTGTCGGTGTCGGCGCGTCGCGTGTGCGCGACCTGTTTGAACAGGCAAAGAAGAACTCTCCCTGCATCATTTTCATTGATGAAATCGATGCCGTAGGTCGCCAGCGCGGCGCGGGCTTGGGCGGCGGACACGATGAGCGGGAACAGACCCTGAACCAGCTGCTTGTGGAAATGGACGGCTTCGGCGCGAACGAAGGCGTTATTATGATCGCCGCGACCAACCGACCGGATATCCTTGACCCTGCTTTGATGCGTCCGGGTCGTTTTGACCGCCAGGTTATGGTCGGTTACCCGGATATCAAGGGACGCGAAGAAATTTTGAAGGTACACGCGCGCGGCAAGCCGATGGCTCCGGACGTCGTATTGAAAACGATTGCGAAATCCACCGCCGGCTTCACCGGAGCGGATCTTGAAAACCTTCTGAACGAAGCCGCGCTTCTGGCAGCGAGAAAGAGCCAGAAAGCGATTACCATGACGGAAATCGAAGAAGCAACCATCAAGGTGGTTGTCGGCACCGAGAAAAAGAGCCATGTGATGACGGAAAAGGAAAAGACTCTGACCGCTTACCACGAAGGCGGGCACGCGGTTGCCGCGTACTTCTGTCCGACACAGGATCCGGTCCATCAAATTTCCATTATCCCCCGCGGAATGGCTGGCGGCTATACCATGCATCTTCCGACGGAGGACCGTTCTTATAAGTCACGCAAGGAAATGCAGGAAGACCTGATCAGTCTGCTGGGCGGTCGTGTTGCCGAAGCGCTTACGCTGGACGACATCTCCACCGGCGCCTCCAATGATATTGAGCGTGCCACAAAGCTCGCGCGCAGCATGGTAACCAAGTACGGCATGACGGATGCACTCGGCCCGATTACCTACGGGCAGGATGACGGCGAACCGTTCCTGGGACGCGATATGGGTCATATCCGCAATTACTCCGAAGAGACCGCATCCGCGATTGACCACGAAATTCACAGTCTGATGACGACCGCTTACAATAGGACCGAAAACATTTTAAAAGAGCATATGGATAAGCTCCATGAGGTCGCGAAGTTCCTTTACCAGAATGAAAAAATGTCGGGCGAAGAGTTTGCGGAGGTCATGGGCGGTAAAAAAGCGGAAGAATTGATCACGCCGGATGACGTTGCCGGAGAGAAAACCGAATAAAGAATCAGGGGGAATGTTACTGCATTTCCCCTTTTGCTGTTTAAACACAGATTTAAAAAATGTACTGTTTTCTTTTTTTATGCTATAATAGCCGATGAGAAATCAGTTAGGAGCGAATGGAACTATGGCAAAAAAACCGGTATATGGCAACGAGAGCATATCTTCCCTGAAAGGTGCCGACCGTGTCCGGCGCCGTCCCGCCGTTATTTTCGGGTCGGACGGCATCGAAGGCTGTGAACACTCAATATTTGAAATCCTGTCCAATTCCATCGACGAGGCACGAGAGGGCTACGGTAAGCAGATTACGGTGACGCGCTACAGTGACCTGTCGGTAGAGGTCGAAGACCACGGCAGGGGAATTCCGGTGGATTTTAACACCAACGAGCAGCGGTTTAACTGGGAGCTGGTGTTTTGTGAATTGTACGCCGGAGGAAAGTACAACAACGATTCCGATGAAAGCTATGAATACTCTTTGGGATTGAACGGCTTAGGTCTTTGCTCCACGCAGTATGCGTCGGAGTATATGGATGTTGATATCCGCCGGGACGGAATCCGCTACACGCTTCATTTTGAGCACGGAGAGAATGTCGGCGGGCTGAAAAAAGAGCCCTACAGTAAAAAGGATACCGGAACGAAAATTCGGTGGAAACCCGATTTGCAGGTATTTACCGATATCAGTGTTCCTGTGGAATACTATCATGATATCATCCAGCGTCAGGCAATTGTAAACGACGGAATCAGCTTTTTGTTTCGGAATCAGGTCGGTGCTTCCTTCGAACAGACAGAGTACCTCTATCAGCAGGGAATCGTCGATCATGCCAAAGAGGTTTTGGGCGAGGAATATCTGACCTCCGTACAGTTCTGGCAGGCAGAGCGTAAGGTGCGCGACCGTGCGGACAAGTCCGAATATAAAACCAAAATCAACGTGGCTGTCGCTTTTTCGAACCGGAGTAAGCTGATCGAGTATTACCACAATTCCAGCTGGCTGGAGCACGGCGGCGCGCCCGATAAAGCGGCTCGTAACGCCTTTGTTTATCAAATCGATTCTTACTTAAAGCAGACTGGAAAATACAATAAAAACGAGAGCAAGATTACCTTTGCGGATGTAGAGGACTGCCTCGTTTTGATGATTTCTTCGTTTTCCAACCGGACTTCCTACGAAAACCAGACAAAAAAGGCAATTACCAACAAGGGAATTCAGGAGGCAATGACGGAATTTCTCCGCCACCAGCTCGAGGTATATTTTATTGAAAATCCGATGGACGCCGACAAAATCGCGGCGCAGGTACTCATCAATAAGAGAAGCCGTGAGGATGCGGAAAAGACCCGTCTAAACATCAAGAAAAAGCTGACGAGCAATCTGGATATTACGAACCGTGTCGCAAAATTCGTCGACTGCCGTACCCGCGACGTAAACGAACGCGAAATCTTTATCGTGGAGGGCGATTCTGCTCTGGGTGCCTGCAAACAGGCACGCGACCCGAACTTTCAGGCGATTATGCCGATTCGGGGAAAGATTTTAAACTGTTTGAAGGCGGACTACGACAAGATATTCAAAAGTGATGTCATTACCGATCTGATTAAAGTGCTCGGCTGCGGCGTTGAGGTAAAAACCAAAGCAAACAAGGATTTGTCATCCTTTGATTTGTCTCTGCTCCGCTGGAATAAAATCATCCTCTGCACCGACGCCGACGTCGACGGCTTTCAAATCCGCACCTTGCTTCTGACCATGCTTTACCGTCTTACCCCAACCCTGATCGAGGAGGGGAAGGTTTTTATCGCGGAATCCCCGCTGTTTGAGGTTTCCACTAAGGATCAAACCTATTTTGCATACACGGAGCTGGAAAAAGACGAGGTTATGAAAAAGCTGAACGGCAAAAAGTTTACGATACAGCGATCCAAGGGACTTGGCGAAAACGAACCGGATATGATGAATCTGACCACAATGAATCCGGCAACCCGCCGTCTCATCAGGGTGGTCGCGTCGGATGCCGCGAGAACCAGCGAGGTTTTCGATTTGCTTCTGGGTGATAACCTGACTGGGCGAAAGGATTTTATTGCAGAAAACGGATACAACTATATCGATTCCGCGGATGTGAGTTGATAACGAATGCACGAAACGCTGAATTTGAAATTAAATGAATGATAGGTGGCAAAGAAAATGCCTAGAAAAAAAGAAGAAAGCAGAACGGTGGTTCCGCGCGCACAGGGAGTTATTGAGGGCGCGGGCGAGGTCGTGGAGCAGCGCATCACAGATACGCTGGAAAAAAACTATATGCCCTACGCGATGAGCGTAATCCTGTCGCGCGCAATTCCCGAAATTGACGGGTTTAAGCCGTCTCACCGCAAGCTGCTGTTTACCATGTATAAAATGGGGCTGCTTGGCTCCGCCAGAACCAAAAGCGCCAACATTGTCGGTCAGACCATGAAGCTTAATCCGCACGGAGATTCCGCCATTTATGATACCATGGTACGTCTGAGCCGGGGTTACGAGGCGCTGCTGCATCCCTATATTGATTCCAAAGGCAATTTCGGTAAGTTCTATTCCCGGGATATGGCGTGGGCAGCCTCCCGTTATACCGAGGCGCGGCTGGACAACCTGTGTCAGGAGCTGTTCCGCGATATTGACAAGGATACCGTCGACTTTGTGGACAACTATGATAACACGCTGAAGGAACCGACTTTGCTTCCGGCAACCTTTCCGTCCATTCTGGTCAACGCCAATACCGGCATTGCCGTCGGCATGGCCAGCTCCATCTGTCCGTTCAACCTGAGCGAGGTCTGCCAGACCGCGATTGAGCTGATGCGCGACCCGGAGCACGATGTGACGTCTACCCTCCCGGCGCCGGATTTTCCGGGCGGAGGTCAAATTATTTACGACCGGAACGCGATTGCCGATATCTACAAAACCGGACGCGGCGGAATTCGGGTGCGCGCCCGCTATACCTATGACAAAGCCGCGAACTGCATCGATATCACGCAGATTCCGCCGACGACTACGGTAGAAGTGATCGTGGAAAAGGTGGTTGAGCATGTTAAACAGGGCAAAATCAAGGAAATATCGGATATCCGCGATGAAACAGGTCTCGACGGTTTAAAAATCACCATCGATCTGAAGCGGGGCGTGGAACCCGAAAAGCTGATGCAGCGCCTGTTTAAGCTCACGACACTGGAAGACACCTTCTCCTGCAATTTCAACGTTTTGGTTGCGGGTGTCCCGCGCGTTATGGGCGTGAGCGAGCTGCTCCGCGAGTGGACGGCGTTCCGGGTTGAATGTATTCGCCGCCGCACATATTATGACCTTACCAAGAAAAAAGAAAAGCTTCATTTATTGAAGGGCTTGCAGGCCATCCTGCTCGATATTGACAAGGCCGTTGCGATTGTGCGCCAAACACAGGAGGAAGCCGAGGTTGTACCGAACCTGATGATCGGGTTTGGAATCGACGAGCTCCAGGCGGAATATGTAGCGGAAATCAAGCTTCGCCATCTGAATCGGGAATATATCCTGAAACGGACGGAGGAGACAAGCCAGTTGGAAAAAGATATCGCGGAGCTGCAATCGATTCTTGACAGTAAATCCAAAATAAAAAGCATCATCATTTCCGAGCTGAACGATGTGGCGAAAAAATACGGGCAGCCGCGCAAGTCCATGCTGGTTTATCCGGATGAGATCGAGGAATACTCCGGTCAGGAGGAGATTCCGGATTATCCGGTTAACCTGTTCTTCACCAGAGAGGGTTACTTTAAAAAGATTACGCCGCTTTCGTTGCGTATGAGCGGAGAGCAGAAGCTGAAGGAAGAGGACGAGGTCATACAGCATATTGAAGACAGCAATTCCGCCGATCTTCTTTTCTTTACCGACCGTTGTCAGGTCTACAAGGCGAAAGCAAACGATTTCAGCGATACCAAGGCGAGCGTGATGGGGGATTATATTCCGGCTAAGCTCGGTATGGATGAGGGCGAGAATGCGGTCTACATGGCTGTTACCGGAGATTACGCGGGATATATGCTTTTCATCTTTGAAAACGGAAAAGCGGCTAAGGTGGATTTGTCTGTTTATGCGACAAAAACGAACCGCCGCAAGCTGATCGGGGCATACAGCGACAAGTCTCCGGTTGCGTCAATTTTACACATCAAAGAAGACTGTGAAATTCTTTTGACTTCTTCACAGGGAAAAATGCTTCTGTTTCATACCGGAGCGATTCAAAGCAAAACAACCCGCAGCGCGCAGGGCGTTGCGGTTATGACGCTCCGTAAAGGCAGCCGCGTCTTGAAGACACAGCGTTTTGCGGAAGATATGTTGAAAAACCCGAACCGCTACCGTAAAAGCATTCCTGCCGCGGGTTCCCTTCCGGCGGCAGATGAAACAGAGGCGGAACAGCTTAAGCTGTAAAAAAACGCCGCTGAATAGCCAATAGCTGTTCAGCGGCGAGACGTCTCAATGCGGCAAACGCCTTCGCCTTGATAGGTCCAAATTTAGATTTCCCCCAATCTTTTTCAATATGCATTATCAATAAATCTGTATGATAAAATACACTTGCAATCAGTGGGCTTTTGTGGTAATATAATTTAAGCTGATTTAATTTCGGAGGTGCGCTATGTCCGCTATAGAAGTTGTTTTTGGAGTCGTATTATTACTATTTTCAGTTGCAATAACAATTGTTGTTCTTCTTCAGGAAGGTCATCAGCAGGATCTCGGTGCCATTACCGGCGGAGCCGATACATTCTTATCTAAGAATAAGGCTCGTTCCGTCGATGCTTTTCTTGCCAGATGGACTAAGGTTATCGCAGTCGGATTTTTCCTGCTTGTAATCGCGATAAACGCTTACATGTATTTTGTGAAATAATATCGGACGGAAAGGCCCCGCTTTAAAGCGGGGTTTTTTGTTGCTTCAATATTCCGCGATTAGCGGGTATAATAAACGAAAATAAAATAATGAGCCCGCATCAGGGTGTTATTGTTAGATGGAGGTACTAGATTTGGAAGAAATAAAGAGCAGAATATTAAAACAAATGCAGCTGACGCAGAGTATTTCATCCAGAGGTCTGATTCGAAAAACCGGAGTGAAAGACAAAAAGAAATTTTATCAGGCCTTGAATGAGTTAAAGCAGGAAGGTCTTCTGTTAATTAGCAAGGATCATCGGGTCCGTATGCCAAAGAAAAAGGAGACTGTAAAAGCAAGGATTATATCCCTGTCAAGGGGCTTTGCTTTCGCGCGCCCGGAGAACGGCGGCGAGGATGTGTTTATCCACATTGACCGCCTGAACAGCGCGTTTATCGGCGATACCGTTCAGCTTAGTCATGTTCAGCAGGGGCCGAAGGGATTGAGCGCGGATGTCGATACGGTCTCGCAGAAAAGCAGCCGCGTCATCACCGGAACCATGAACCGCGC
>JAEZWL010000031.1 GCA_023420245.1 Bacillota bacterium
GGACAAAAAAATAATGAGTGAAACACCAGGGAGGTATTAGTGTGATTAAAGAAGCAATCGCAACCGGAGATACCGTTGAGCTGGCCAGGGAAGCTGCCTGCAAGGAACTTGGCGTGGAATCCTACGATGCCGAATTTGAGATTCTCGAGTTGCCGGCGAAGAAGACGTTCGGTCTTTTTGGAGGAAATCCCGCGAAGGTAAGAGTGTACATTGAGAGCAGCCCGGCGGACGCCGCCGCGAAGTATTTGAAGACGATCCTCAACCATATGGGTCTTCTGTCGGTTGATATTACGGTTAAGGAGGAAGACTCCGGCGCGCTGCTGTCGCTTTCCGGCGACGATATCGGCTATATCATTGGTCACCGCGGCGAAACGCTGGACGCGCTTCAATATCTGACAGGACTTGTTGCAAACCATATTGACAATACCTATTACCGCATTACGCTGGATATTGGCAATTACCGGGAAAAGCGCAAGGATACGCTGGAGATACTCGGCAAGAAAATTGCGGCGAAGGTAGTAAAGACCGGAAGGAATACCTCCCTGGAACCAATGAATCCATATGAGCGCAGAATCATACATACCGCCGTTCAGACTGTAGCAGGCGCAAAATCATGGTCAGAGGGCGAAGATCTCGCACGTCATGTTGTTATCGGCCCGGAAGCAGGGGAACGTCCGCTCCCGCGCAGACCCTATAACAATAATAATTATAACGGAAAACAGCGCCGTCCGTTCAATAAAGACGGAAATGGCAGGCCGAACGGGAGCTACAATAACAACCGTGCACCGAGACCGGCTTCCGCAGCACCGGTAAACGCGCAGGGCAACGCTCCTGCCGCGCCGAGGCAGACGAATACGGGTAAGCCGGCGCCGCTGTATGGTCGTATTGATGCGAAGAAATAATTGTAACATAAAAGTCCGGGGCGGTTCGAAGGAATCGCCCCTGTTTTTTCGAAATATCAGGATTGTGCTGTATCGGCGAAAAATTACTTTTTTGCAGTGCGGCCTCTGCTTTAAAATAAGAAAAGAGAGCAATCAGTATGATAACGGAAGGGTTCGCTATGAAATATCAGAATCAAAGTAAAAAAAACTCCACCATAGCGGCAATTTCTACACCGCAGGCGCCGGGGGGAATCGGAATAGTCCGTATTTCCGGACCGGATGCGCATCAAATCGCCCAAAGGGTGTTTTCGTCGAAAAGCGGAAAGACCTTTGTGCAGCTGTCGGGCTATCAGGCGCTGTACGGTAGGGTACACGACGGGGACGAGGATATTGACGAGGCGGTCGCTCTAAATTTCCGTGCTCCGGCGAGCTTTACGGGCGAAGATGTCGTCGAGCTTTCATGCCATGGCGGTCTTTACCTGATGCGCCGGGTTCTTAAGGCTGTTTTTGCGGCAGGCGCAAAGCCGGCTGAACCGGGAGAATTTACGCGCCGCGCGTTTCTGAACGGAAAAATCGGTTTGACCGAAGCCGAATCCGTCATGCAGCTGATTTGCGCGCAGGGCGAACAGGCGGCGAAGGCTGCGCTGGCGGGTCATGACGGCGCGTTGGAGAAAAAGATTGTTCAAATACGCGAAATGTTGATTCATACTGCCGCGCACCTGTCTGCCTGGGCGGATTACCCGGAGGATGATATTCCGCAGGTAACCAGCGATGCACTGGCGGAAACGCTGGTTCATGCAAAAGCCGAGGTGGAACGCCTGCTTCGCCAGTTTGACGCGGGAAAAGCAATTCGGGAGGGTGTCGTAACGGTAATCGCCGGAAGACCAAATGTCGGAAAATCTACGCTGATGAATTTGCTTTCCGGGTGTGAGCGTTCGATAGTGACAGAATACGCCGGAACCACGCGCGACGTGGTGGAGGAAACCGTGCTTCTCGGAGGGATTCCGCTGCATCTGGCGGATACGGCAGGAATCCGCTTTACCGACGACCCGGTGGAACGCATTGGAGTTGTTCGTGCCAGAGATAAGCTGAAATCCGCTCAATTGGTGCTGGCAGTGTTTGATTCCTCTCAGCCGCTGAATGAGGAGGATAAGGAGTTGATTTCCGTGATTCAGGGAACCCCGGCTGTTGCGGTGATCAATAAAAGCGATTTACCCTCAAAAATAGACAGCGAGTATATTAAATTGTCGTTTCAACATATCGTATATATTTCTGCCTTATCCGGAGAGGGCTTGCAGGAGTTGACGGATGCGGTATCAGCATTACTGCAAACCTCTCAGCTGAATCCCGCCGAGGGAATCCTTTTTACGGAGCGCCAGCGCGATGCCGCGCGAAACGCGCAGGAGTGTATCCGCGAGGCACTGATGGCAGTGGAACAGGGAATTACGCTGGATGCCGTTACCGTTTCTATTGAGGACGCCATTTCTTCCCTGCTCGAGCTCACCGGAGAACGCGCGACCGAGGCGGTTGTGGATTCTGTTTTCGCGCAGTTCTGCGTGGGAAAATAATCGTCAATAAACAAGGAGGAAGCCATGAAATACGAGGCAGGAACATACGATGTAGTCGTGATCGGCGCGGGACATGCCGGCATTGAAGCCGCGCTTGCTTCCGCGCGGCTCGGCTGTAAAACATGCGTATTCACGATAAATATGGACGCTGTAGGCAATTGCCCCTGCAATCCGTCCATCGGCGGAACGGCAAAGGGGCATCTGGTTCGGGAGATTGACGCGCTGGGCGGCGAGATGGGTAAAACTGCGGATGCCGCGCTGATTCAAAGCAGAATGCTGAATCTGGGAAAGGGTCCTGCGGTGCATTCTCTGCGCGCGCAGATTGACCGGCGTGCGTACGGCAAGATTATGAAGCATAAGCTGGAGCTTCAACCCAATTTGCAGCTGAAGCAGGCGGAGGTCGTGGACATCACACGCGGGGAGGACGGCGCGTGGGAGATTGTAACCCGCATGGATGCGGTTTATCACACGAAGGCTGTGGTAATCGCGACGGGTACCTTTCTCGGCGGTAGAATTTATCTGGGCGATGTATCCTATGAAAGCGGACCGGACGGCATGTTTCCGGCCGCGTTTCTCGGGGAATCGCTGAAAAAGCTGGGGCTGCGGCTCCGTCGATTTAAAACGGGAACTCCGGCTCGTGTGCTGAAATCGAGCATCGATTTTACCGGACTCGAGGTGCAGGAGGGGGACGAGCCGGTCATTCCGTTTTCGTACGATACCCTGGAACCGATCCAAAACCGCGCAGTCTGCCATATCTCGTGGACGAACGATGAGACAAAGAAAATTATATTGGCAAATATCCACCGTTCTCCGTTATACGGTGGAAAAATTGAGGGAGTCGGCCCGCGTTACTGTCCGAGCATCGAGGATAAAATTGTCCGCTTTGCGGATAAGAAGCGGCATCAGCTTTTTATCGAGCCTTGCGGTTTGGATACCGAAGAAATGTATCTGCAGGGGATGAGCTCCTCCCTGCCGGAGGACGTACAGCTCGCATTCTACCGTTCGATTCCCGGCTTGGAAAAGGTGGAGATCATGCGCTCCGCCTATGCGATTGAATACGATTGCGTAGACCCGCTCCAAATGCAGGCAACGCTTGAATTTCCGGAATTTCCGGGGCTTTACGGAGCCGGACAGTTTAACGGTAGCTCCGGCTACGAGGAAGCGGCGGCGCAGGGGTTGGTTGCCGGAATCAACGCGGCGTTAAAGGTGCTTGGCCGAGAGCCGATGGTTCTTGACCGCGCGAGCTCCTATATTGGTACGCTGGTGGATGACCTGATTACCAAGGGCTGCTCTGACCCGTATCGTATGATGACCTCAAGGAGTGAATACCGCTTGATTTTACGGCAGGATAATGCAGACGAGCGGATGACCCCGACCGGACGCGCACTCGGATTGATTTCTGATGAACGCTGGAGCCGTTTTGAGCATAAGCAGCGGCAGAAGGAAGAGGAGCTTTCTCGTGCGGAAAAGACCGTGCTTCCGCCGTCAAAAGAGTTGAACGATATCTTGGTTTCACGTGAAACAACCGAGGTAACGACAGGAGTTAGGCTTGCCGACCTCATTCGCCGACCGGAGCTGAATTATGAGGTTCTTGCTCCCGTCGATCACAGCCGCCCGGATTTACCGGCGGCAGTGTTTGAAAACGTAGAAATCGAATTGAAATATGCAGGCTATATCAAGCGCCAGAGGGCACAAATCGCGGAAATGCGCCGCCTTGAGGAACGCCGCCTGGCTCCTGACCTTAATTACAGGGAAATTGTCGGTCTGCGTACGGAAGCGCAGGAAAAGCTGGAAAAGGTGAAACCCAACAGCGTTGGACAGGCGTCCCGTATTTCCGGAGTGAGTCCGGCGGATATTTCCGTTTTGCTGATTTGGCTCAGCCGGTATAAGGAGGCTTAAAATGCAGGATATCAGACCGCTGCTTCGAACAACGGCGCTCGAATTTGGGTTGGAGGTCACCGAAGCTCAGGCGGAAAGTTTTCAACAGTATATGGAGCTTTTGGTGGAATGGAATCAGAAAATGAATCTGACTGCGATTACCGAGCCAAGTGAGGTCGCGGTAAAGCACTTTTTGGACAGCATTTTGATTTTAAAATATCTGGAGCTTCCGGCGGGCGCGAAGCTGATTGATGTCGGAACGGGCGCGGGGTTCCCCGGCGTTCCGCTGAAAATCATGTGCCCCGATCTGGGGCTGACCTTGCTGGATGGTCTGAATAAGCGCCTGATCTTTTTACAGGATGTTCTGAACCACCTGCGGCTGTCGGGCGAGCTGGTTCACGCTCGCGCGGAAGAGGCCGGAAGGCAGGGAAAGTACCGGGGTAAGTTTGATTTTGCCACCGCCCGTGCGGTTGCGCCGCTTAATCTGTTGTGTGAGTATTGCCTGCCCTTTTTGAAAATGGACGGAGTATTTGCCGCGATGAAGGGACCGCAAATTGGAGAAGAGCTGCAAGCGGCACGTAACGCGATTCAGCTTCTTGGGTGCGAGCTTCTAAAAGCGGAGGAATTCACGCTGCCCGGGGGAGACGGACGAAGTCTGGTATTGATTCAAAGGACAAAAGCATTGCCTGCGCTGTATCCCAGGCATGGTGCAAAGATCACGAAAAGCCCCTTATAAAGGAATAGACGCATTGAAAATTTAGATGTACCCCAGCTGGTCATCCTCCTTGCAGCATAAAAATATTTTCGAAAGAGGAACGGTGCATTTCAAGTTATCCACTATAATTTTGGAAAATCCGGGGATTTCAGCAACAATGCGGGAAAACATTACAAAATAAAATTAAATTGCTTCCCATAATATTACAAAAAACCGCCGCTCCTCATGCTATCCTTATCGTAAAGGACAAGCAAGGGGGCGGCGGCTTTGCACATCATGGGAGATAAAAACAAAGTCATACAGGTGAATATTGAGTCCATCCTTCCAAATCCTGCACAACCGCGTCGAGTATTCAACGAGCAGGAGCTTCTTGCGTTATCCCGCAGTATTCGGACCAACGGTCTGCTTCAGCCGATCACCGTGAGGAAAACCAATCAGGGTTACGAGCTGATTGCCGGAGAGCGGCGGCTTCGGGCGTGTAAAATTGCCGGGCTGTCGACAATCGCATGTATTGTAAACGACTGTTCTCCGGAGACAAGCGCGGTACTGGCAATGACAGAAAACCTGCAGCGGCAGGATTTGCAAATTTTTGAAGAAGCCGAGGGAATCCGAAAGCTGATTGAGCAAT
The DNA here is from genome assembly GCA_023420245.1 of Bacillota bacterium. Lineage (GTDB taxonomy): Bacteria > Bacillota > Clostridia > Oscillospirales > Acutalibacteraceae > DATAML01. Next base: position 5,671 of record JAEZWL010000031.1, read on the forward strand.
GGAACGTTACGCAGGAAGAAGCGGCGATGCGTTTGGGAAAAAGCCAGTCTACGTTGGCAAATAAGCTACGGCTGCTTCGCCTTTCAGAAGAGGAACGGGCAAAAATAACACGTGAGGGGTTGACGGAGCGGCATGCCCGCGCACTCCTGCGTATCAATGATGAAAAAATGAGAGCAAAAACCCTCAATGAAATCATTGCGAAGAATTTGAATGTTCAGCAGACGGACGAGCTGATTGAGCGGTTGCTCTCCGGCAGAAAGAAAACAAAGGCAAAACATATATTCATTGTCAAGGACGTAAGAGTTTTTTTCAATACCATCAACCATGCAATCGAAGCAATGAAGCTGAGCGGTATCAACGCGCAGACGCGCAGGGATGAAACCGATGAGTACATTGAGTGCATTGTAAGGATACCTAAAACAGATGCCACCGCAGGGGGCAAGAAACCTGCCTGAAATTAATTACAAGTGTTTACTCCTATTCCCTATATCATTTCCCGCGAGGCAGGCCGGACGAAAGTCCGGTCTGTTTTGCGTGTTGTTTCACGTGAAACAACACGGCTCTGAACCATATAATCAATTAACTCCAAAACCACCCAGTCTTAGCAGTCTGTTTTCCGTGCTTTTGCGTTGCTCGCCAGGCGCCAGCCTGGTTTCGTCGTCTGCCTTACAAAACTAAAAATATCCTCGCATACCCTTAGCTGTTTTTAAGGCAATCGACTATATGATGTCCTGCGGATAAAGCGGGAGCGTTTCTTTTTCTTGAGACAGCTTCCCGGTTGCCTTGTCCTACCCAAATGTTTCATGTGAAACATTCAATTTCTCCCATAAAAATCTTTATCTTGTTCTCAAAGCGTGCTATAATAAGAGCAATGTTCACTTCAACAGGGAATCCAATTCATCCGGAGGGGAAAAAATGGGGAAAATTATAGCAATCGCAAACCAAAAGGGCGGAGTCGGAAAAACCACGACTGCCGTCAACCTTTCCGCGGCAATGGGTGAAAAAGGAAAGAAAACGCTGCTGGTGGATATCGATCCGCAGGGGAACTCCTCCAGTGGGGTCGGTGTTGACCGCCGAAAGCTAAAAAACACGGTGTATGAAGTGCTGGTCGGAGATGTAAAGATAAAGGATGTTATTATCCACACCGAATTTGCCAATCTGGACCTGGTTCCGTCCAGTATGGACCTTGCGGCGGCGGAAATCGAACTGGCCGGGCTGGAGCGCCGTGAGGCCATTCTGAAAAACGCGCTGGTTCCGCTCAGGGAGCAATACGACTACATATTTATTGACTGTCCGCCTTCCCTGGGGATGATAACAACCAACGCGCTCTGTGTGGCGGATACGCTGCTGGTGCCGATTCAGTGCGAATACTACGCACTGGAGGGGCTTTCGCAGCTGATGAATTCCGTCCGGAGGGTGAAACGCCAGTACAACGAGCAGCTGGATATCGAAGGCGTTTTGCTCACGATGTATGACGGGCGGTTGAACCTTACACAACAGGTTGTGGAGGAAGTCAAAAAATATTTCCCGCGTAAGGTATTTTCAACGGTGATTCCGCGCGCGGTAAGATTATCCGAGGCGCCCAGCTTCGGAAAACCAATCCAATATTTCGATAAAAGCTCCAAGGGCGCGATTTGTTACGACGCTCTGGCGGAGGAAATGCTTGCAATCCATAAGTAACAGAAGGAGGGAAAGCAATGGCTTCGAAAAAAGGCGGGCTTGGAAAGGGACTTGACGCGATTTTTGCTGAAAACGATACGGATACCGGTAACGCAACGGTAAAGCTCAAGATCAGCGAAATAGAGCCGAACCGCGCCCAGCCAAGAAAAGAGTTTAACGACGCGGCGCTGGTCGAGCTGGCGGATTCCATTTCACAGCACGGCGTACTTCAGCCGCTTCTGGTTCGCCCGCTCTTCGGCGGCGGCTACCAGATTGTAGCGGGGGAACGGCGCTGGCGCGCTGCAAGAATGGCCGGTGTCTCCGAGGTGCCCGCGGTAATTCGGGAAATGAGTGACAGCGAGGTGATGGAGCTTGCGCTCATCGAAAACTTACAGCGCGAAGACCTCAATCCGCTGGAAGAAGCGCGCGGCTACCAGTCATTGATTGAAACCTACAATTTCACGCAGGAGGAAGTATCCAAAACGGTTGGCAAATCGCGCCCCACCGTAACCAACGCGCTGCGGCTTTTAAACCTGCCGCAGGAGGTTTTGGATATGGTTAACTCCGGCAGCCTATCGGCGGGTCACGCAAGAACCCTGCTGAGCTTTCCAAACAGGGAAACCATGATGAAAGCTGCAAAAATTGCTGTGGAGCAGGGCATATCTGTAAGAGAATTGGAAAAAATGGGGAAAAAGGCGGCGGATCAGTCCCGGCAGGAAGACGAGGCGCCGAAGGAAAAAAAACGGATACGCTATTTTGATGAAGTGGAGCTGGCGCTGAACGAACACCTTGGGCGCAGGGTGAAGGTCAACGGGACAAGAAAGCGCGGTCTCCTTCAAATCGAATTTTACGGGGAGCAGGACCTGACCGAGCTGCTAAAGCTGTTTACCTTTGAGGAATAGGTATTCCACATCAGGAGCCTGTACTTGTTGAAAAAATACAGAGGAATGCAATACGGACAAAGAAGAATTATAATTCAAAGGAGTAATTAAAAATGCTGGATATTAAACTGATTCGCAGCAATCCCGAAATGATCAAGGCTGCCGCAAAAAAGAAGGAATTCGACGCGGACGCGATCATTGACGATATTCTAAAAATCGACGCCGAGCGCCGTGAGGTGACCGGCAGGGTAGAGAGCATGAAGGCGGAGCAGAACGCCGCGACCAAGCAGATTCCGCAGATGAAGAAGGCTGGCGGCGACACCGCCGCGCTGATGGCGGAGATGAAGGAGCTTTCCGCGAAAATCAAGGAATGCGACGCGGAGCTTTCCGCACTGGAGGAGCAGCAGAAAAACCTGCTGCTTGGTCTGCCGAACCTTCCGGACGAGGATTTGGAGGCCGGCGGCAAGGAAAACAATAAGCCGATCC